>NZ_KV788489.1:0-178027 GCF_001807295.1 Corynebacterium sp. HMSC06C06 | reverse complement strand
CCACCGAACCGAGTACTCGGTCAAGCGGATGTGCTTTGGGTAAGCCAGAGCTGGACCATTTCGCCTACGGTGGGCACTTTACGGACCCTGGGTGCAATCTCTGGAGGTTGCCATGTGTCTAGATCGATGGTTTGCCGAATTGAAGCAAGCCACCCTAAAGCGGCTAACTCATCAGGAAAAGTAGTTTGCGCTTTGTACTGAATTCCATCCGGTCCTGTGTATCGAGCTTGGTAGCGACCGCTGCGCAATTTTCGGGTTGAGCCCCGTTTATTCCGTGCCATATCCGTGCCATAAATCCCCTGAAACAACCCATCGGGCTTTATGATGCTATCTCAGGTAGAAAATCTATAACGCCCTGAACAGCGGAAACGTGAAAAACTAAAAGAACCGAAGTGAACTAAATCACTCCGGTTTCTCCCGGTCGGACTAACAGGATTTGAACCTGCGACCCCTACACCCCCAGTGTAGTGCGCTACCAAACTGCGCCATAGTCCGCCGTCACGCCTTGAGGACGCAACGTGATTAGATTACATCAGTCGTATTCACTGTTTCCAATCGCCTAGATGAGCTGTTGTTTTAACTAAAAGTCACCGGAGCTATAGACCCATTTCCCGTCTTGACGGCGGAACTGAGAACGTTCACGTTGGGAACCTACTGCCGCCCCCTTATAGAAGGCCTCAAATTCAACAACCCCGGTGGTATCGAGCGGCCCACCGCCCTCTGTGTCGATTATGTCTAGGCGATAAAAGCGAATTCCATTGTCCTCTAGGTGTACTCGCTCAGGGCGGGTGTCTGAGTCCCAGGTCCTGAGCAAGTATTCCTCATCACCCGTCACAAAAGCAGAGAAGCGGGAGCGCATCAAAGCCTCGGCAGTGGGCGCGGGTTTACCACCGTGATACTGCCCGCAGCATTCACCGAAGCTGAGGCCAAGCCCACAAGGACAACGGGCTTCTGGGCTTAATGGATTGAGCACGATCATGCGTGTACATCTACGATGTGGGCAGCGCCCAGAAGCTGTTCTATTTCAGAAGTAGTCGCTGCTTTGAAAAGCTCCGCCTTTTCGTCGGTGCTTAGGTTACCCACCAACTCAATGCGGCGTTCAAAAGTCTTGTCATGAACGTGGGTGACGGTTACCTCGACGTCGTCAAGCGCCATGCCCTTGGCCGCCTGCTTGATGGACTGAGTACTAGCCGTTGCCAATGCGGACATGAGCAGGCCCTCAGCGGTGAAACCTTGGCCTTTGCCTCCCTGCTTCTTAGTGCGGTCCGCAGGGACAGAGAGGTCATTGTGGCGCACCACAACGCCGAACTTGGTGCCCACTGCAGGCTGTGCCTGGGCCGCGGAATCGTCAACGTGCGCTGGCACGTTCTCTGGAACAATAAATTGCTCGAACCATGCGCCGATAAGGTCCGCCGCACGTGCGGCAGCCCCCTGCTTGGTCACGAGGTGATCCGCCTTATCGAGCGCCACCAAAGACTTGGGGTAGCGAGTCTTAAGGAAGATGTTCTGTGCATTATCGATGCCCACGGTCTGATCGATCGGGGAGTGCAGGATCATGAGCGGCTTGCGCAGGTGGCGCAGGTACTCCTCTGGATTGGTATCAGCAAGGTCTTCAAGGAAGTGACGCGAAATGGTAAGCGCACGTCCACCCAGAGTGACCTCAACTTCACCGTTTGCGTCGACCTCACCGATTTTGTCTGCGTAGTGAAGCACGGAGTGTGCCGGGTCGAAAGGCGCACCGATGGTAGCTACTGCCTTGAGTGAGCGGATTCCGCTTGCCGCGGCCAAGGAAGCGGCGCCGCCGAGAGAGTGGCCCATCAGCAGCTGCGGTGCGGAATAGTTCTCAGCGAGCCATGTGGCGGCTGCTTGAATATCGGCCACATTTTGGCTGAAGCTGGTTTCTGCAAAGTTGCCCTCTGATTGGCCCAGGCCAGGGAAATCAAAGCGGAGGGTGGCTACGCCGAATTTGGTCAACTGCTTGGAAACGCGGGCGGCGCCAGGCGTGTGGCGGGAGCCTGCAAAACAGTGCGCAAAGATGGCGAATGCTTGCGGCGCAGAGTCTGGAAAGTCGATGGTTCCCGCCATCATGGTTCCGGTGGAGGACGGGAGCTTCACGTTCACGGATTGCATAAATTCTAGGATATAGAGCCTTCGCCACATAGGCCACAGTGGGTTAGCTAGAGTCGAAAGAGTTAAATTAATTTACGTTAAGTCGTTGGAAGTAACGGAGACGAGCATGGGTGCATTTGGTTGGTTCTGGAAAGCCATGGGTGCGCAGTCTGAGCGAAACGATAAGAAGTCCAAAGCGATCGTTGAAAGCTCAAGTTCTGCCACGCAGGAGCTAGCCGCGCTTGACGACGCCGCGGTTGCCCAGGCCGCGCGCGACTCCGTGCGGGATGGTGAAATTGCAGATAAAGCCACATTTTTGGCGGCTCTTGCGGTGGCCAGTGAACGCACCCTGGGAATGCATCCTTTCATCGTACAGTCCCAAGCCGTGCTTCGATTGCTCACCGGTGACGTCATCCAAATGGCCACCGGTGAGGGCAAAACTTTGGTTGGCGCGATGGCGGCAACCGGTTTCGCGCTCACGGGCAAGCGCGTTCATCTTGTGACGGTCAACAACTATCTTGCAGATCGTGATGCTGAATGGATGCGCCCTCTGGTGGAGTTTTTCGGTCTGACAGTTAGCTCAGTTACCGAAAAGAAGACAGCGGATGAGCGTCGCGCGGCATACCTTTGCGACATCATTTATGCCCCCGTCAATGAACTTGGCTTTGACGTGCTTCGCGACAACCAGATCACGGATCGCTCCCAGACCGTTCAGGCCCGCGCGGACGTGGCGCTTGTCGATGAGGCGGACTCCGTTCTGGTGGATGAGGCCCTCGTGCCTCTCGTCCTGGCGGGCAATCGCCCCGGTCAAGCCCCCACAGGCCATATCACCAACGTTGTCTCCCGCCTACGTGAGGACCTCGATTACGTCATTGCTGAGGACGGCCGCACGGTAGCGCTTACCGAAGACGGCGCAGCACGCGTCGAGCGGGAGCTTGGCATCGATTCCCTATATTCCGAGGAAAACATCGGTACCGTGCTGGTGAAGGTCAACCTTGCGCTCCACGCCAAGGCGTTGCTGATTCGCGACATTCACTACATCGTCGCAGACGGCAAGCTGCAGCTTATTGACGCCTCCCGCGGACGGGTAGCGGACCTGCAGCGTTGGCCAGACGGACTGCAGGCGGCCGTTGAAGCGAAGGAAGGACTCGAGGTTTCCGAGGGCGGCCGTATCCTTGACACCATCACTCTGCAGGAGCTGATGCGCCGCTACCCGCTGGTGTGCGGCATGACCGGCACCGCAGTCGAAGCAACGGATCAGCTGCGGCAGTTCTATGACCTTCACGTCTCGGTCATCGACAGGAACAAGGAGCTGCAGCGCTTTGACGAGGCCGACCGTATTTATGCAACGGTCGAGGACAAGTCCAAAGCAATCGTCGAAGAAATCGTTGCCATCAATGCCACTGGGCAGCCGGTGCTGGTAGGCACCCACGACGTGGCCGAATCTGAGGATCTTGCGGCAGCTTTGCGTGAGCGGGGCATTGCCGTGAGCGTTCTTAACGCGAAGAACGATGCCGAAGAGGCGCGGATTGTGGCCGAAGCCGGCGACATTGGGCGTGTAACGGTGTCTACTCAGATGGCAGGCCGCGGTACTGATATCAAGTTGGGCGGCGCCACCGAAGAAGATAGGGACAAAGCTGCCGAGCTTGGTGGCCTCGCAGTCATTGGCACCTCGCGGCATCGCACCTCGCGCCTGGATAATCAGCTGCGTGGTCGCGCAGGACGCCAAGGCGACCCGGGTCTGTCTCTGTTCTTCGTGTCCTTGGAGGACGACGTCGTCAAGCAAGGCGGTGGCGACGAAGCGCTGTCGGCGCAGCCGGATAAAACCGGCTTGATTCAATCGAAGCGTGTCTCTGACTTCGTGGCGCACTGCCAACGCGTTACCGAGGGCCAGTTGCTGGAAATCCACGCGCAAACCTGGAAATACAACCAGCTCCTAGCTGATCAGCGCATCATCATCGACGAACGTCGTGCAAAGCTGCTTGATTCCGCCCAAGCCTGGGAGGAGCTCGAGCAACGTGCGCCGCAGCGGGCGGCCGAACTGGCAGAGGTCCCAGAAAGTGCTCGCATCGCCGCTGCGCGTGAAATCATGCTTTATCACCTGGACCTCGCCTGGGCAGACCACCTGGAACTCATGGATGATGTCCGTGAGTCCATCCATCTTCGTGCTATCGCGCGTGAGACTCCGATTGATGAATATCACCGTATTGCGGTGCGCGAATTCAAGGAGTTAGCCCAGCGCGCGGTGGAGGAATCCGTGGATACCTTTAAGAAGGTCAGCATTGACGAAGCGGGGGCACACATGGAAGATTCTGGCTTGGCTCGCCCGAGCGCCACGTGGACTTACATGGTCTCGGATAATCCCTTGTCCGGCGTTGGAAATTCGGTACTTAAAGGCATCGGCAATATTTTCCGTTAACATAATTTACGAAACAAATAGGGTGACGATGCTCGCGCGCGCGGGTGAGTCGCTAATATGGAATAAGTCAACATGAATCCGACCATTCGGAGGTAAAAATGAGCGAGCAGACCGGAACCCCGGAACCGCAGGTAGAAACCACTTCTGTATTCCGTGCAGACCTTCTCAAGGAGATGGAAAACGGCGCCGCGGCGGGTAACGAGACCTCCGTTGCTGGTGCTGAGAACCTCTCTGAGGGCCAAGCACTTCTCGTTGTAAAGCGTGGACCAAATGCTGGCGCCCGTTTCCTTCTTGACCAGCCCACCACCACTGCGGGCCGTCACCCAGAGGCTGACATCTTCCTTGATGATGTCACCGTTTCTCGCCGCCATGCCGAATTCCGCGTGAATGAGGGCGAGTTCGAGGTCGTCGACGTCGGATCCCTCAACGGCACCTACGTCAACCGCGAGCCTCGCAACTCCCAGGTGCTGCACGTGGGCGACGAAATTCAGATCGGCAAGTTCCGTCTGGTTTTCATCGCCAACCAGTAATAACGAATCACGTTCGACCCTGAGAGAAGCACCAAGAGAAATATCGTGAGCGCAGCACAGTCCAACGCCGCAGCCCTGCGTAAAGGGGCAGTGAAGGCGAAGAAGGCCAAGACCATGTCGATCGGCGTCGTTTTGGAGCAGCTGAACAAGCAGTTCCCTGACGTTACCGTGTCGAAGATTCGCTTCCTCGAATCCGAAGGTCTGATCACGCCACAACGTACTGCGTCCGGTTACCGCCGCTTCACTCAGGAAGACGTCGATCGCCTTCGCTACATCCTGACTACTCAGCGAGACAACTACACGCCGCTGAAGGTTATTCGTGAGCAGCTTGAAGCCATGGATTCTGGTCAGGTTATGGCTATCGTGTCTGCGGGCAAGGCAGAAACACTTCTGCGCCCCGATCAGTTCCGTGCGCCGGCCGTCACCCGTTTGACTGACGCGGAAGTTGCCGCCCAGGCTGGCTCCACTGAAGCAGAGGTGGCAAGCCTGGTCAAGGTTGGCCTCATCTCTCCGGATGCGTCTGGATTCTTTGACGCTGACGACGTAGCCGCGGTTTCTGCAGCTGTGGCGCTCAAGGCCTTCGGCTTTGAGGAGCGTCAGCTTAAGTCCTTGCGCAACAATGCCCGCCGGCAGGCTGACCTCATTGCACGGGTTGCCTCCCCAGTGGCCAACTCCAAGTCTGACACCGCTGCTCACCAGGCGGAGGAACTCTCCCAGCAGATGACCGCGTTGGTCGTCTCCCTGCATGCCACTTTGGTCAAGACTGACCTGCGCAACGAGTACAACTCTTAAACAGACTCGGGGACTCAAGACCTTCCGGCCCACGGAGCTCACTTCTTGCGCTGGGCCTGCCACCACGATCGGCCCAAATGTGGGAGAGTGGAGAGTATGGAAAAAACTAGTCTTGAGTTCCACGGCATCCATGTAATGGAGCCGGAAAATGAACTATGCGCGTTGCTGCGTTGGGTAGAAGGAAACAAGATCCTCCCCGTGTGGCTTTCCCCGCTTGAGGGGTCGCGCGTCATGCAGCGCCTCGACGGATATAGCGAGACTCGCCCTAACACGCATGATCTACTCCTGGAGTTCATCGAAATGGCCGGCGGCGTTGGCTCGATCGAGATAGTCAATTACTACGAAGGCACCTTCATGATTGACATCGTCGATGAAACCGGGGAAGTTCATGACGCTAAGCTCACCGATGCGCTTGTAGTCTCCGAACACTTTGGAGTTCCAATCACCGTCGATCAAGAGCTGCTCAATAAAGTGTCGGTGTTTGTGACGGCAGATGACATGGAAGCCTACTTCGGTTTTCACTTTGATCCCCCCGTTCCCCCCGCTGCGGAAGAAGCAGGGAAAACCCTCGGCTCAGACAGCTCTGCTTCAGGAAATCCCCAGGCA
Source organism: Corynebacterium sp. HMSC06C06 (assembly GCF_001807295.1). NCBI lineage: Bacteria > Bacillati > Actinomycetota > Actinomycetes > Mycobacteriales > Corynebacteriaceae > Corynebacterium > Corynebacterium sp. HMSC06C06. The sequence continues at coordinate 171,571 of NZ_KV788489.1, read as the reverse complement.
GATGCCGATTTTGAGGCGATGATGCGCTCTCTAGGTGTGTCTGAAGAGGACTTTCTTGAAGAAAACGATGGAAAAGAAACTAATGACACGCGTGTGACTAATGATGACAATGGGGATAAAGAAGTCTAAAGTTGCACTAGAGAGTTTGGTCATGCCTTGCCCTTGACGGGGTCAGGGTGGTGGCCTTTAATAAAGCTTTAGAGCTTCCAACAAACACCATTGGAGTAATTACGTGAGCATCAACGGCGAACGCGACGAGTACACCGCCACCTTCGGCACGGACGAAGGCTACGTTCAAGAGTCCCTTTTCGATGTGGGTCCTGACGAGGAACTGGGTTACCGTGTTCCAATCGCTTGCCAGGTTGCCGGCATTACTTACCGCCAGCTTGATTACTGGGCACGTACCAACCTGGTTAACCCTTCCATTCGTACCGCCCGCGGTTCCGGTTCGCAGCGTCTGTACTCCTTCAAGGACGTGCTTGTCTTGAAGATCGTTAAGCGTTTGCTTGACACTGGGATCTCGCTGCAGAACATTCGCGTGGCTGTTGATTCATTGCGCGACCGCGGTGTCAATGACCTTGCTGAGCTGACCCTCGTTTCCGACGGCACCACCGTCTACGAGTGCCGCTCCAACGATGAGGTCATCGACCTTCTGGCCGGCGGCCAGGGTGTATTCGGTATTGCTGTGCCTGGCATCCTCAAGGAGCTCTCCGGCACCATTTCCTCTTTCCCGGCCGAGCGCGTCGACGAGTTCGAAGAAGAAACTGTTGTAGGAATCGACGAGCTCGCTGCTCGCCGCAAGCGCAAGACCTCTTAGGAGTTCTTTGACCAAAGCTATAGGCCCCGACTCAAGCTCACGTGAGTCGGGGCCTGTTGTTGTTTTGTTTGTCTAGCAGAATCTAGCCGCACTATCTACTTTTCAATTGGTGCGCGGCACGCGGCTGGTGCAAAGCGCTACGCGCCAGCGGCTGCCTTGAGTGCCTTGGCTACTGCTGCCTCATCGCTTGGGTCTGCAACGGCGGTGAAGGAATCTGCGGCGTCGTCAAGCACTGTGTCTTTGTCGCCTTCGCCAACGTGGACGACGGACAAGGTTACGTCCTTGGATTTGGCTTCGTTGAGTACTTGTTTGAATGTGGAATCATCCATGTCCTGCGCGGTGCCCGTGGTGACGAGGAGGACCTTAGCGTTCTTGCCAGTACCAGCAGCCTGCTCAGAGGCATTCGTCAGCGCGGCAGTGACTGCACTACGGGTTTGGGGAACACCACCGGTACCGAACTGCTGAACCGCAAACGCCACTGGGCCGGCCTCGCCGAAGCCAATGTTTTGGCGGTATCCCACTGTGGCGGTCTCGGAAATAGGTGAGGAATAGTTCCACAGGCTCACTAGGCCATCTTTCTCACCGAGAGCAGTGGCTGTTTCCGCTAGGGCCTGCGTTACAGGGTTGAAGTAGGGAGCGAGTCCCTCTGAAGTATCAAGCAGGACAAGGGTGTTGTCCGCGAAGGCGGCCCCAGCTTCGTTATCCGGCGCAGCGCTCGTGGAGCTGGCGCTCGAATCCGCAGCCGTGGACGTGGAACTGGGTGCTTCCTTGCTCGTGGAAGCTGCGGCACTGGCTTCTGCCGTGGTTTCGGCGACTTCTGAGTCAGCTGCCGTCGTGGCTTTAGGGGAGTCCCCGCCCCGCAGAAGGAAGAACAAGCCCACCGCAATAGCGAGAATAAGTGCGGCCAGGAGGGCCAACACCCAACCCGCCATCGCGAACGTGTTTTTGCCATTGGAATGTCGTGCCATGAGTATTCCTTCCGCACTGGACGGCTCGTGCCGTTTCCATAGCCCCACCCGGGCTTATGCTCACTTTATCGGTTTGTCATTGTAGCCGCCGACGCCTCATCCACGAGGGTGACAAGCCGTTGACGCAGCGGTTTAGCCTTGGCTGCCAGCGCACGTTGGCGCCCAACGTATTCAGCTTTGCCCTCTGGGGTTTCAATAGGCACCACGCCGAAGCCCCAATCACGGCAGTCATACGGCGAAGCCTCCATATCAAGAGTGCGGGCTTCAATGGCTAACTCCAAGGTTTGAATGAATAGCTCACCGGGCACCAAGGGGCCTAACTTCCATGCCCACTTGTACAGGTCCATCGTCGCATGGACGCAACCGCTCTGATCGCTGTCCGGCTGTCCTTCGCGCGTCAATACAGTGAGGTTGAGCGGACGTGCTGGCTCAGTGAAGAAGCGAAAAGCATCGTAGTGGGTGCACCGGACTCGATGGTTTTCGACGACCTCATTGGTGCCCGCCGCGCCCAAGCGCAGCGGTAAGTCATGGCGCGGAGTGTCCGTTTTATAAACCATCGCCCATTCGTGCAACCCGAAGCAGTCAAACTGTGCAGGATTGGCCGCAGTCTTTGCCATCAGGTTACGGATATAGGTGATAGATTCCCCGCGTCTTTGCCAGAAAGAGTCCAGATCGAGGTGTACACCCTGACCCGTGCGGCGGTAGTCGCGCCACTCCTCGTGCGGAACCTGTCCCGGCTCGCCCAAGAGCGTAACCCCAAAGCCTGGGTGCCAACGTCGAAGATGAGAAGGCCGCACCGGGTAGTACTCGAAGAGGAAATCATAGACCGGGTGATAGCCACCGGGGTGGCGAAACTCGGCTAGGAGCTCCTCAGCACGTGCAACATGCGCATCGTAGCGGGGACGCCACTCGTTGGGCTGCAGCAGCATTAGCGCTGACCACCACCTCGGCGGCCCGAGCCCCCTGGCTTTCCATTGCGGGAACGGTTTCGACTGCCGCGGCCACCCGCGCCACCACGGCCACCACGGCCACCGTGTCTGCCGCGTCCAGGTTGTCCAGACTGGTCGCCAGCGTTCTGGCGCTTGGAACTACCGCCCCGCGAAGCCGGATTGTTCTGGTGCGGCGGCGGGAGGGGTTCACCAGAAGGCTTGCGTGCGCCGGTAATCTTGGCGAGCTCCGGAGCGCCAGCAGGATTAGGTCGATCACTTAGATCAAGCTCGAAGGCTTTGACTCCGGCCTTCTTGATGAGCTTGGCAACCTCATCGCGTTGCTGATCCATGACCAAAGTGACCACCGCGCCAGAGGCACCACCACGCGCGGTACGCCCGGCGCGGTGCAGGTAGGCCTTGTGCTCAGCAGGTGGGTCCACGTGCACGACCAGCGAGACGTCCGCAATATCGATGCCGCGGGCCGCAATGTCGGTGGCCACAAGCACGGGAACCGAGCCATCAGCGAAACCCTCAATGGCCTTCGTGCGCGCGCCCTGGCCTTTATCACCATGCAGCGGCAGGGCATTGATTCCTACGCGGCGCAGCTTCTTGGCTTGACGGTCTACACCGTGCTTGGTGCGCATGAACAAGATGGTCTTGCCTTCGCGTGCGGCGATGCGCACAACCACGTCGTTGCGGCTATCGCGGTCCCCAACGAAAACCAAGTGGTGGGTCATGGTGTCTACTGCTGCTTCAACCGGTGCGGTTGAGTGTGTAACAGGGGAGTGCATGAACTGCTTGACCAGCTTGTCCACATCGCCATCCAGCGTGGCAGAGAAGAGTAAACGCTGTCCCTTCTTGGGCGTGAGCGCCATGAGCTTGCGGACCTGCGGGAGGAAGCCCATGTCAGCCATGTGGTCAGCTTCGTCGAGCGCAGTAATCGCGACGTCGTCAAGCGAAAGCTTGCCCTGATTGATGAGGTCCTGTGCGCGTCCAGGGGTTGCCACCAACAGATCTACGGGGCGGGCGAGCGAGCGGATGTGGTGGTTGATGTTCACGCCGCCGACCACAGAAAGGACGCGCAAGCCTAAAGCATTCGCGGGCTCATCGAGGCGATCGTGGATCTGCGTCGCGAGCTCACGCGTCGGTGCAAGCACCAAAGCGCGCGGGCGAGCCGGCTTCGAGGCACCAGTGTGAGTCAATCGGGTGAGGATGGGAAGGCCAAAGGTGAAGGTCTTGCCAGAACCCGTCGGACCGCGGCCGAGGACGTCTTTGCCAGCGAGGGCGTCGGGGATTGCCGCCTGCTGGATAGGGAAAGGTTCCGTGATGCCCTGCTTGTTGAGGACACGTACGATTTCTTGAGGTAAGCCGAGGTCGGCGAAAGTAGTCATTGCCCTTTAGCTTAGTGGCCAAGCCTCATGATTCCGTAATCCCGAAAGCACACAAAGTCCGGATTGACCGGCGCGGAGGAACTAAGACTAAAACGAGTACAGCGCTAGGGCCTCAAGAAGAGGACCTTGCGCTGCGCAAGATTCGGTGGCGTCAAGCCAGCTGAATCTAAAGCTCGCTCAGGCTGCGATCGGCTGACCACTCGATGTGGAAGGTTCCTTCCTTATCCACGCGCTTGAAGGTGTGAGCGCCGAAGAAATCGCGCTGGCCCTGGATGAGGGCAGCGGGCAGGCGCTCAGCGCGCAGGCTGTCGTAGTAGGACAGGGAAGAGGCAAAGACCGGTACCGGTAGGCCTAGTTGGGTCGCGGTGACAACCACGCGGCGCCAAGGCGCGATGAGCTCGGAGAGCTCGCCCTTGAAGTAAGGATCGAGAATCAGGGCCGGCAGCTGCGGGTTGGTGTCATAAGCCTCGCGGATGCGGTCCAGGAACTTAGCGCGGATGATGCAACCGCCGCGCCAGATGGTGGCAAGGTCGCGTGGGTCAACGTCCCAGCCGAACTGCTCAGAGCCCGCCTTGATCTCATCGAAGCCCTGGGAGTAAGCAATGAGCTTGGAAGCATAGAGCGCCTGGCGCACGTCCTCGATGAACGCCTGCTTGTCGACGTCGGTCTCGATGACGCCGGCTGGAAGCTCACCCTCTTGGGCCGCTGCGCGCTGCTCGGTAGCCGAAGAAAGAGCGCGAGCGAAGACAGCTTCAGCGATGGCGGTAACCGGAACACCCAGCTCTAGGCCATTGATGGCGGTCCAGCGGCCGGTGCCCTTCTGGCCGGCGGCGTCAACGATGACGTCGACTAGCGGCTTGCCCGTTTCCGGATCGGTCTGTGCGAGAACCTCAGCGGTGATCTCGATGAGGTAGGAGTCGAGATCACCGGAGTTCCATTCCTTGAACACAGCAGCGATCTCGGCAGGCTCGAGGCCAGCGCCGTAACGCAGCAGCTGGTAGGCCTCGCCAATAACCTGCATGTCGGCGTACTCGATACCGTTGTGGACCATCTTGACGAAGTGGCCGGCGCCATCCGGGCCGATGTGGGTCACGCACGGGGTGCCGTCAACCTTGGCAGCGATCGATTCCAGGATGGGGCCGAGGGTCTTCCAGGACTCAGCAGGGCCACCGGGCATGATGGACGGGCCGTTGAGCGCGCCTTCCTCGCCACCGGAGATGCCGGCGCCAACGAAGTGCTTGCCCTTGGCAGCTACTTCCTTCTCACGACGGATGGTGTCGGTGTAGAGGGCGTTTCCGCCATCGATGATGATGTCGCCTTCATCCATGGCTGCAGCCAGCTGGTCGATTACTGCATCGGTAGCCTTACCTGCCTGAACCATGATGATGGCCTTGCGCGGGCGCGCAAGCGATGCGACGAAGTCCTCGACGGTCTCGGAAGGGATGAAGTTGCCCTCGGAGCCGTGTTCTTCGATGAGCTTGTGGGTCTTCTCCGGGCTGCGGTTGTAGACGGCTACGGTGTTGCCGTTGTGGGCGAAGTTGCGGGCCAAGTTAGAGCCCATAACAGCCAAGCCGACAACGCCAATGTGGGCGAGTTCAGTCTTTTCAGTCATGTGCTCTATCCTACGTCAGACTTTCCCGCTATTCTGTCATGGCATGAGCCAAGAAAACCCAGACAAGTTTGAACTCATGGCGAAGATGGTCGCCACCGTCCAAGAACGCCCGCTTTCCGCCGAGGAAATCGCGATTTTCAACGCCCACAACCACGGCCTTGGCGGGCTGCTCGGCCTGGACTTTACTTTTGTGTCGAAGGACGAAGTACGTGCCCAGCTTGAGGTCAAGCCTGAGCACCACCAGCCGTGGGGCGCGGCCAACGGCGGCCTTTATTGCTCCATCGCGGAATCCGTGGGCTCCATTGCATCCTTCGTTGCAGCGGCTGCACCGGTAGTTGGTATCAACAACAACACCGACTTCATCCGCTCAGTGTCTGACGGAATTTTGGAAGCCGTTGCAATACCAGTACAGCTGGGTCGGCGCACCCACATCTGGTGCGTTGAGATGCGCCAAGCCGGCAAACTCATTGCGCGCACGAACCTGCGCACAATGGTCAACCCATAGTGCTGCGGACCCTAGGGAGTGCTGTGTACTCTCTAGGGCTTTGTTTTCGCCCTAGAGCCAGTGGTTGCGGCGGAACCACCACCACATGACCGCGACCACGAGCACCATGAGGCCTAGCGCCATGAAGTAGCCGCCGGGCCAGTGCAGTTCCGGCATGACATCGAAGTTCATGCCGTAAATGCCGGCGACCAGGGTAGGAGCAGCCCACATGCCGACCACTGCAGAGATGGTGCGCATGTCGCTGTTTTGCTGCATGGTCACCTTGGCCACAGAGGCGTCGATAAGCGAGGTGAGGCGCTCGTCGAAGCCTGCCACCTGGTCCTTGACCACGAGCTCGTGGTCGTTGACGTCGCGCAGGTAAGAACGAATCTGCTTCGAGATCAAGTCCTTGTGGTCATTGATCATGGCTTTCAGCGCGACCGAAAGCGGGTCAATGGCGTGCTTCATCTCCAAGATCTCACGCTTGAACATGTAGATCCTGTCAATGTTGAACTTGGTCTGCGGCGTAAAGACCTCTTCCTCGATCTCATCGACCTCGATGGCGAGCAGGCGCACGATCTCGGAGTAGCGATCCACCATCATGTCAAGAATTTTCCATGCCATGGCTACTGGTCCGAGTTCGACCAAGTCCTGCTCGTCCTGGACCGTGTAGGCCAGGTTTGGCAGCTTGGCAGAGTGGCGGACCGTAATGATGAAGTTGCTCCCCAGAATCATCTGGATTTCACCTGTGGAGATGATCTGGCGCTTATCAGCAACCTCATCGTGGTCGCGGTAGTTGACCGAACGGGCGACCATAAACAGTTGATCGTCGTAGCGCTCGAGTTTGGGGCGCTGGTGTGCTTGGACGGCGTCTTCCACGATCAGTTCGTGGATACCAAACTCGGACGCAACCTTGGTCATCTGGGACTCATAAGGCTCATGCAGGCCTACCCACACGAATCCGCGTCCGTATTCCTCCACAGTCTGCAAAGCCGTGTGCGGGGTGAACTCGCCCGGAAGCGACTCGCCATCGACGAAGACCCGGCAATGTTCGATTGCTCGTTCTGCCGGAACAGAGAAAGTGCGGGAGGTACTGGGTGGATCGTTCTTCTTGCGTGGCCTAAAGGGCGACGGTACAGACGGCATCGTTTCAGCCTCCTTCACTTTATGAGCAGACGTGAGCCGAAATTGGTTTCGGCAGGCAATTTTTAACTAGCGGGTAAAGCCTACACTGCCACGGGGCATATACTAGTTTTCATGCCTACTTGGAAAGAAGTCACCGCTGCCAACCCTGCACACTCAGAGAACTTTGCCCGCAAGTGGAAAATGCTTGCTGCGCAGGGCAAGGATATCCACGGTGAGGCGCGTCTAGTGGACGCAATGGTGGAGCGAGGCTCCCTAATTTTGGATGCAGGCTGTGGCACAGGCCGGCTTGGTGGCGAGTTGGTCAATCGTGGCCACAAGGTCGTCGGTGTCGACGTCGATCCCATCCTCATTAGCCACGCGGAGCACGATTTCCCGGACGGCCAGTGGGTGGTAGGTGACCTCTCAGAGGACGAGATTCCGGAGGGTAACTTTGACTTGGCCGTGGCAGCAGGCAACGTTATGACCTTCCTCGCAGTAGATGGCCGTGAGGCCGCCCTGCGCAATATCTACAACTCGCTGCATTCTGACGGCCGATTTGTCGTCGGCTTTGGTGAAGGCCGCGGCTGGGCCTTTGATGACTTCCTGACCCTGGCCAAGGAGGTGGGCTTCCGCGTTGACTTCCTTTTCTCCTCGTGGGATATGAAGGTATTCAAGGAGAGCTCGACATTCTTGGTAGCGGTGCTGACCCGCCCAGGCGCAGACCTGCTTTAGCGTCCAGATACAGTCCTAGAGAATGACCGTCCTAAAGAATCTCGAGAAGGGTTCGAAAACAGTTAACAGTTCGCGAACTGTTCTAAAGCAGCCCGGCCTGTCGCCGCAGCTGGTGTCCGTGATCCACAGGTCCGTGCCCGTGTCCGACGCGCAGACCGTCGGCGTTTTCAATGGCTTCATGCAACCATGTGGTGGACCACTCAAGAGCGTCCGGCAGGGTTTCCCCCGCGCCAAGGCGTGCGGCTAGTGCCGACGAGAGCGAGCAGCCGGTGCCGTGCGTATTTTTCGTGTCTACCCGCGGGCTTGAAACCCGGCAGAGCACTCCTTCTGGCCCCACAGCGGCGTTGTCTGCGTGGCCTGCCTGCAAGTGACCGCCTTTGGCGATGACATAGGTGCCCGTTTCGCTGGCCCAGTCCTGGGCTATCGAAATCGCCTCTTCGAGACTGCTCGCGTGCGGCGTGGACGTTAGCACCGCAAGTTCTTTGAGGTTAGGCGTGATGACGGTGACCTGGCGGCAGAGTTCCCGTACTGCGGCTTCTGCCTTCTCGTCGAGGAGCCTATCCCCGCTAGTGGCCACCATGACAGGGTCCAAGACAATTGGGGTATTTGGGGCGAGTGCGTCCAAGAAGCGAGAAACACTGGCCACAATGTCCGCGGTGCCGAGCATGCCGATCTTCACTGCGTCAACCGTGACGTCGTCAAGCACTGCGTCAAACTGCTCCTGCAGGAACGAAAGAGGGGGAGTGTGCACCGCACGCACTCCCTGCGTATTTTGCGCCACCAAAGCCGTGACCACCGACATGCCATAGGCTCCTGCGGCCATAAAAGACTTTAGGTCGGCTTGGACGCCGGCACCGCCCGTGGGGTCCGTTCCGGCAATGGTCAAAACGCGTGGCAAAGTGCCACGTGGATCCGTGGATTCCACAACTATCCCTTCGCTAGTACTAACTGAGTGCAGGTTCTTAGGGTTTAATCTCAGCCGTTTTCAACGGCACCCCTTGTCGTAAGTTTTGAGGTTAACAAAAAGCACTATCTGGCGGAGATAAATTGTGGCAGATTCGGCAGAATCAGTAGCTTGAGAACAAAACAGAAACCGCCCCCGCGTGAGCAAGCTTAAAAGCTTGGCCAGGCGGGGGCGGGATGCAGGATGGCTGGGAGGCGGCGCTGAAGTGCGCGCCTGGCCCGTCATCGGCGTGACTTCATTTACTTATTCTTGTTGATGAAGTTGCGAGCGATGCGCTGCTGATCGGTGATCTCCAGGTTGCCGCGGTCGCGAGAAATCATGTTTTGGATCCAGTTGACAGCAACAGTGGTGCGGTTGCGGAAGCCAAGGACGTACATGATGTGCAAGCCCATCCAGGAAACCCATGCCGGGAAACCGTCGAACTCGGTCTTGCCCATCTTCACAACAGCGTTGAAGCGGGAGATGACGGCCATGGAGCCCTTGTCGAAGTACTCGAATGCCTCGTGCTCGTTGGCGGTGGACTCCTCGTCGACCTTTGCCTTGATGAGCTTGGCAACGTGTGCGCCACCCTGGATAGCAACCTGGGCCACGCCTGGCAGGCGGTTCAGGGAGATCATGTCGCCGACCATGTAGACGTTGTCGTGCTGGCCCACGGTCAGGTCGTCGTTGACGGAGACGCGGCCGGCACGGTCTGCTTCGACGCCAGCCTGGTCAGCAACCATCTTGCCCAGCGGGGAAGCGGACACACCAGCGGACCAAATCTTGGTTGCGCCCTCGAGAGTGACAACGTCCTCGTTCTTCATGTTCTTGTAGGTGACAGCGTCCTCGGTGACGTCGGTAACCATAGCGTTCAGACGTACGTCGACGCCGAGACGCTCGAGGGAGCGCTGAGCCTTGCGGCCAAGGCGCTTGCCGAACGGCGGCAGTACCTGTGGCGCACCATCCAAGAGGTAAATCTTGGCGCTGGTGGTGCCGTAGTTGGAGTACTGGTCGCGCAGCGTGCGGTTTGCAAGCTCGGCGATCTGGCCGGTCAGCTCCACACCGGTTGGGCCAGCACCAACGATGATGAAGGTAAGGAGGCGCTCGCGCTCGACAGGATCGTCAACAAACTCAGCCTTTTCGAAGGCAGACACGATGCGGGAGCGCAGCTCAAGTGCGTCATCCAGGGTCTTCATGCCCGGCGCGAACTCAGCGAAGTGGTCGTTGCCGAAGTAAGACTGGCCGGCACCAGCAGCTACGACGAGGGAGTCGTATGCGAAAGTACGGCTAAAACCGTCGAGCTCAGCGGTAACGGTCTGATCCTCGATGTTGATATCGGTTACTTCGCCGTTGACGAAGTGGGCATTATCCTGGCCGCGCAGCAGCTGACGGGTAGAAGGAGCAATCTCACCGGCGGAGATCATGCCGGTTGCTACCTGGTACAGCATCGGCTGGAACAGGTGGTGATTCTTCTTGTCAATCAGGGTGATCTCGACGTCAGCATTCTTTAGCTGCTGTACTGCGTTGAGACCGCCAAAGCCTGCGCCGATAACGACTACGTGGTGGCGGCCGCCGGCTGGGCGGTAAGGGGTTTCAGCCATGGTGGGGTGATACCTTCCTAAGAAAGCGAAAGTTTTTGTACCGAATCAGTCTAAACCCTAAATACCGTACATGCATACTTTATGTACCTTTAACTGGCTCTTCCTCGGCATGGCGAGGCATTTAGGTGGCTTTTTCAGATTAAAGTGAGTACAAAACCTTTAGTGCAGCTGGTCAAGGAGACCCCAAGAAAATGGCCAATTTTCCACACCTAGACACAATTGACGCTGCGCAATGGCCAAGCGTGGCGAATGTTCCATCAGTGAGCTTTGGGCAGTTTAAAGCCCGACGCGCAGAGGCGGAATTTGCCAAGACATGCGACCTGGCGGAGATCGACCTTGATCCGGAAACGGATTCAGAAGACGGTCCAGACATGGAGGTCCTACACGATGCGCTGTTTACTCGCATTGCGGCTACGGGATGGCTTGGTTTTGCGGAGTCTTATCTAGCAGGCGAGTGGACTACGGAAAACTCGGAGAAGCTGGTGAAGGTTTTACGCTGCCTGCTGCAGACTGGGTATCGGCCCAAGGCTAAGGACCTTGCACCGGAACTTTCTGCTCCGGGGGAGCTTCCTGTGGAGCTGGTCCGGTTATATGCAGGTGACGGGTATACACACAGCGGTGGCATTTTTGCCAGTGGGGTTCCCACGACGGTCCGCGAGGCGGTTCCTAGCTTTATCCAACAGGCGGGCAGGAAAGAGCCTAAAGAACACCTTGTTGACGTAACTAAAGTCAGTGAGCCAACGAGCGTGGATCGTAGTGATCTGCGGGACGGCCAGCGGCGCAGCGCACAGTGGCTCCTCGACGCCACGCATTCCGGTGCGGGTACGCATCTTTTGGTTTATCCCGCGACGGGGTTGAATGTGGCGGTGGAGGCTGTGAGTCGACGCGCAACGGTGGATGTGTTGACGGCCGATTCTGAGCAGCTTAACGAGTTCAACGAGATCTTGTTGCTCGAAGGCGCTGCGGATTCGGTACACGTGCAGCTTAGCGACGCCGTGATTCCTCACCCCAAGCAGTGGCGTGGGCGTTATGACGCGATTGTGAGCGTGGAGAAACTAGAGCTGCTCACTCCGGCTGAGCGCAAGCGCTTTGTGAGCGTCCTGGACCGTTCCTTGGTGCCAGGCGGGCGAGTTGCATTGGCCTCTACTTTTGCGACGGATGCGATGACGCCTGCTGGGCGGGCAGCACTGCAGGTGCTGCGGGCTTATATCTGGCCGGGTTTGGATTACCCGACCATCGAGGAAACACACAAGCTCTTTGACAAGCAGTCCAATCTTCGCATCGTGGCACAGACTCACGTGGGTAGCCATTACGCGGAGTCGCTGCGTGAGCAGCGTAGCTACTTTGACGGGCACCTGCGCGAAGCAGCAGCAGCGGGATTCGATCCGGTATTCCGCAGGCTGTGGACCTTCCAGTTCGCGTTGCGTGAAGCGCTCTTCGAGCTGGGCATGATCGACGCCGTACAAGTAACGGCGACCCATCGCAATCGCGGCGGCCGCCGTTAGGCTGCAATCGGCCACGCAGTAGCCCCAGGCAGGGTTAAGGGGCTAACTGGCTAAGAGGATAAGCGGTTAAGGAGTAACCACAGGGCGCGAGGCGCGCTCGAGCAAGACAGCGATGGAGTCGTAGCTCTTGCCGGAGATCATCTCCAGGCCCATCTCACAGGTGCGGTTATCGGAGACATAAGCATCGAAGTGCTCAGCCTCGAGGGAAGCGCGCTCCTCACGGGTAGCCGATTCCACCAGCTCTGGGTGGAGCATGATGCGGTCACCGGCGGAGCCACAGCACATAGCGCCTTCTGGAACCTTGGCGTGGCCACAGAGGTTGGCCAGCTGCACCAAGTCATCGCTGATGCCCATGTGCGCAGTGGAGCAGGTTGGGTGAACGGCGATGGTGCCCAAGTTCTGGACGATCGGTAGGTGAGGGGCAACCTCATCGCGTAGCCACTCGACGACGTCCATGATGCGCAGCTGGGACCATAATTCCTTGTCCGCTTCGGAGAGCACCTCTGGGACACTGTCGAGCAAGCCGTGGGTACAGCTGGCGGCATCCACGATGATGGGGAGCTTGCCGTGCTCAGACCAGTGCCACAGGTCGCGGACGATCTTGGTGGCCTGGTATTCGAAGCCCTCGGTGTAGCCCTTAGAAGACCAAGGAGTACCGCAGCAGTCGCCTGCTACATCATCCGGAATCCACACCGGTTGTCCGGAACGGCGGCCAAGTTCGACGACGGCGCGCGGCAGATCCACCGAATCCGGGGCGGCGCCAGCAGGGCGGCCAAAGATGCGGTTGATGCAAGCCGGGAAGTACAAGGCCTGTGCGCCTTCACGCGGTGTCTCCGGTAGACGGGACGCACCCTTAGGGAGTGGACCTGGCACGGCGGGCAGCAAGTCAGGGGAGATGACGTTGCGGGCCATGTTGGCGCCGAGCTCAAGTGGCTTGTGCGGAATCTTATTGGCGGAAATGACGCCAGCACGCGCGAGCTTCTCGACGAGCGCCCAACGCTGCGCGGTCGACAGGGCTACCTTCTCGGCCTTGGGGCCAGCTTCCTGCTTGCGCAGCTGCTTCATCACTGCGCCGGTGTCGATGCTGATGGGACACGGAATGGAACAGGTGCCGTCCGCCGCACACATGTCGACGGCATCGTACTGATATTCTTCTTGCAGCTGGCGCAGGACCGCAGAGCCTTCTGGTTGGCGGGCCATCTCGCGGCGCAAGACGATGCGCTGACGAGGGGTGACCGTGGCGTGGCGGGACGGGCAAACGGGTTCGCAGAAGCCGCACTCCACGCAAGGATTAATCATGTCCTCGACCTTGGGGAAGGACTTGAAATTCTTCAGGTGCACGGACTTGTCGCGGGTGAGCTTCACATTTGGCGCGAGGATGCCTTGCGGGTCAATCATGTTCTTGACTTCCCAGAAGAGCTCGAAGGCTTCGGAGCCCCACTCGTGCTCGAGGAATGGAGCCATGTTTACGCCGGTACCGTGCTCGGCCTTCATCGAACCTTGGTACTTGTCGATGACCAACTCAGCCAGCTCGTCCAGGAAGCTGGCATAAGATTCGCGTTCTTCGTCTAGATCGAAGCGCGGGGTAAGGAAGAAGTGCAGGTTGCCGAAGGCGGCGTGTCCCATCACCGACTCGGGGTAGCCATACTTGTGCTGCAGATCCAGCAAATCGGCGGCTGCGTTGCCTACCTCTGCGGGCGGGAAGCAGACGTCCTCGGTGATGTAGGTGGTGCCGTTCGGGCGGTCGGCTCCGAGCAGGCCGTACAAACCGTTGCGGAGCTCCCATGCGCCGCGCATGCCCTCTGGTGTGGTCTCGAATTCGAGTGGGCGTAAAAGCGGTGCGTCCTTGAGGACCTCCTTGAGGCGCTCCATCGCGGATTCGAGATCGGCGAGGTCGGTGCCGCCTACCTCGACGAGCAGTGCTGCTGCATCGTCATCAAGGTCGATCCAGGACTTTGGCGCGTGGGCGTAGTGTTCTGCCGAACGGCGCATCACCGGTGCGACGAGGAGTTCGCAGGCTTCAGCGCCTGCCTCCATGATTGGGTGCACGAAGTTGGCTGCATCGCGCAGGTTCGGTAACTCGACCCAGGTCGTGGCCTTGACCTTGGGAAGTTTTACCGTCTTGATGACGGACTCGACGATGGCGCCGAAAATGCCTTCGGAGCCGACGAGGAGGCGCTTTAGGATCTTGACCGGCTCGTCCTCGTCGAGGAAAGCGTCAATGCGTAGGCCGTTGGTATTGCGGATGGAGAACTTCTTGCGCAAGAACTCCACCATCTCGGTGTTCGCTCGCAGGCGGTCGCGGAAGGCGAGGAGGTTGGTGTGAAGTTCAGGCTCCTGTGCACGGAAGGCATCGTCGCCGCGAGCGGTATCGACAATGGTTCCGGAGGGCAAGACGAAGACGAGCTCATCGACGCAGTGGTAGCTATCGCGCTCCAGCGAACAGCGCATGCCGCCGGAGTTGTCGGCGAGGACGCCGCCGATGGTGCATACAGAGGTTGATCCTGGGTCCGGGCCGAGCATGAATCCGTGCCGGCCGAGGACTGCCTGGGCGTCGCCAAGCACAACGCCTGGGCGGGACCACAGCTTGCTGCCGCCATCCCTGACCTCCATGCCGGTGAAGTTGGTCTTTACATCAACCAAGATGTCATCTGACATTGCTTGGCCGTTGAGCGAGGTGCCCGCGGCGCGGAACGTCATGTGGCGGCCGTTCTCGCGGCAGTAGGTCATGAGCCTAGACAAGTCGCTGGCACTACGCGCTGACACTACGATTTGAGGAATAGATCGGTAGGGGCCGGCGTCGGAAGAGAATCGGACAAGGTCTGATAGGCGTCCGTGCACGTTTTCCGGACCGACGATGGCCTCCATGTCTTTGATGAGTGACATGGGGGAGCCGTTGGTGTACTTCGCCGGTACAGCATCTGCCTGGCTCGTTGATCCCTGTGGGCGAGAGATCTTTGTTGAATCGGGACTCAGAAGCTTTTGCATACATTCAACTTAGTCCCAGATATCTGTTGACCGATAGTAAGTGTGGCCTAACGTCACCTTCGTTTAACCACGGTTGGGGGCGGCAATTTTAAGCCCCTTCATTAGCGGTATCCCAACATGCGGAACTGATAGTTCATTTAACGGGATGTTGTGCTATGGTTTGGAAATCAATCAATTCATAGAAAGATATTCACCATGTCGGTGGGGATCGGGAAAGGGAAGTTGGCCTCAGGGGTATCTTTGCCTGGGGTAAGGTCCCTAACCTTTACCCCCACAGATTCCGCTCACAATGAAGGTGCCTGATGGCAAGCCGGGCATGCGAGTGGGGAAGAGGTGGGTAACTTCCAAGTAGTAAGGGCGAGTCACATGTCGAGTATGACTTCTCACCAGTATGAAGTAGCCGATCCGTCGGCGGCGCAGGAAGCGCAAAGCAGCTCTGAGAAGGTAGCGGTTTACGCATTTCCCATCGTGATTGTGCTGTGTGCAATTGCCGCCTTCATGAGTCCGTCGACCTTTGTCCCGGTTAGCTCTTATACGAGCCAGCTGCTTATGGTCATTATGTTCTCGATGGGCCTTACCCTGACGATCCCGGATCTTGCGCTCGTTGCCAAGCGTCCATTGCCCATCCTTATTGGCGTTGTATGCCAGTTTGTGGTTATGCCGACCAGTGCGGTGCTTGTTGCTAAGCTGCTGGGGCTTAACGACGCCGTTACCGTCGGCCTAATCCTGCTTGGTTCGGTTCCTGGTGGTACGGCATCCAATGTCATGGCGTACTTGGCAAAGGGTGACGTGGCGCTGTCTGTCGCCATGACGTCCGTTTCTACCTTGGTTTCCCCAATTATGACGCCACTGTTGATGCTGTGGCTGGCGGGGCAGAGCGCTGAGGTTGATGGAATGGGCATGATGTGGTCGCTGGTTCAGACGGTCTTAATCCCGGTTGCACTTGGCCTGTTGCTGCGCGTTGTGGCAAGCAAGGCGGTTGATTATGTCATCCCGGTGCTGCCGTGGGTGGCTATCGTCGGTATTGGTGCAGTGGTTACTGCGGTTGTGTCAAAGTCGCAGGATAAGCTGCTGACGGTTGGTCTTGTTGTATTCTTCGGTGTGGCCATTCAGAATGTCATCGGATTCCTCTTTGGTTACTACACGGCAAAGGTAACTCGTCAGCGCGAAGCAGCAGCGCGTACGACGGCTATCGAAGTTGCCACTCAGAACTCCGGTTTGGCCTCCGCGCTGGCGCTGCAGTTCTTTACGCCTGAGGCTGCATTGCCAGGCGTTGTGGCAGCCGTGTGGGCGAACATCACGGGCGCAGTATTCGCAGCACTCGTTCGCCGTAAGCCTTTGCCCGCTGAGGAGACCTCAGAGGAACTACTGAATGAGCCGGCGCACGTGAGCTAGTTGTGAGGTCAGGTGGGCACCTTATATAAGGGGCCCGGGGGATAACGACACAAATCCTAAATGACATAATGTACATTATCGGACAATTATTGAATAGTGGCGTTACGTCTATACGTCCCCGTGCATCTATATCGATTTTTCGGCACTCACGTATCAATTAGTTCTTGTGACGCGCATTTCCCCGGCTGGGTGCAGACGTCGCCGAGCGGCTTGGCTTTGTCCTGGGCTACTCGCGCGGCTCAACTCGTTGGATTTATATTGACCCGGTTGTTGGTCTGGCTTGTTGGTCCGACTGCTTGCCCCCGGTTTGGGTCCGGTTTTGGTCTGGCTCGGACGCGGTGGCTGAATTTGGGTTTTTCGGCTTTTGGGGTTGCTTCTCCCTAACTGAGTACACCACCGTTTAATGTCACTGTGACGTTAAACGGTGGTGTGAGTGGGAATTGCGGGTGTGCTCTAACGGCGGTTGTATGCAGTGATAAGTTGCCAGCCCGTAAGAATGCCGAGCAATACTGCGATGCCAAGGAGTAGCCACATTTTCTGGAAGCCGACAAATACTGCGAAGCTAATGAGCACCACGAGTCGGAACCAGATGACTGGGATTAGATGTTGAGAGTTCATGCCTGCGTATTGCTAGTTACTTCCGTATTGCTAGTTACTTCTGAAGCGTGACGCGAATGTTTACTTCGCCTTCTTTTTCAATCTTGGCCGCGATCATCTCTGGAGTCTCAATTCCGTAATCTAGACGGTTGACCGGAATGTTGCCGCCCATAACGATGGTCTCACCGTCGCGAACAACGTCGAATTCCTGGGTGACCTTCTTGGTCTTGCCCTTGATCGTTAGGTCGCCGGTCAGCTTAACCTTGGCCACCGAGCCGTCGTCTGGCACTGCAGAAATATCAGCAGGCTCAGTCAGAGTGAACGTGGCTTCAGGGAATTGGCGCGTGATAAACAGCTTGTCCTTCATGTTTTGGTCACGAACCTTTTTATCCGTGGTCAAGGTGGTCATGTCCACGGTGATCGTGCCTTCTTCGACCTTGCCGTCTTTAATGACAGCCTGGCCGGTCACGTCCTTGGTGGAGCCGGAGGTCGTGGTCTTCTCAGCAGGCAGAACCTCGTTGATGGTGAAACCAACCGAGGTGAAATTATGTGGCGTACCAGCAACAACGTTCCAGGTGCCATCGACATCGGTGCTAGCTGGCTTGGTGTGCGCTGCATCAACAGGCTTTGTCTGGACACCACGGCCCATGTAAATCGAATAGAACAACGGGCCAAGTGCAACCACCGTGGCGACGAGAATTAGCACCACGAAAATGGAAATGACCAGCTTGCGGTTACCTAGAAGCTTCTGCATTTTTCCTTATCTCAATTCCTCGAGCCGACGTGCCAAGGCGACGAGTTCAGTACACAGTTCCTGGAGCTCATCCCCGTCTGCACCTTCCTTCGCTGCCATCGCGACGTCCTCGGCTGAGCAGCGTAGTTCAAATAATCCATCCCGCAATTCATCAGCACGCTCCGGAGTCATGATCACAGCGTTCTTCGGAATTGATATACCCGAAACGTTATTACGCTGCTCATATGCGCGTTGCTTGCATGATGCGCTACAGAATTTGCGAGGGCGTCCGCGCCCTCCTTGTGGGATCTCCTTGCCGCACCATTGACACGATGCGACAGCACGGTCGCGGCTAGCTTGACGGATCACCTGTTACACCTTAGTCCATTTAACCCGGAGTGGGAACAAACGCACGCTGTACTTCGTTATACTGTTAGTTTCTTGGGTGATTTATATCAACCCTTCCGAGCACTCTTTATGAAAAGGATGATGTTGTATGGCAGATCGCGTACTCCGTGGTAGCCGTATGGGCGCCGTCAGCTACGAGACGGACCGTGACCACGACCTAGCACCACGCCAGATGGTCAAGTACCGCACCGAAGACGGTGACATCTACGAAGTTCCTTTCGCAGATGATGCGGAAATTCCTGAGGAGTGGATGTGTAAGAACGGTAAGCTGGGCACCCTTATGGAGGGCGAAGGCGTAGAGTCCAAGCCAGCCAAGCCGCCACGTACCCACTGGGACATGCTGCGTGAGCGCCGTTCCATCGAGGAACTCGACGAACTGCTTACCGAGCGCATCGATCAGCTGCGCTCCCGCCGCCGATCCGCTGCTCGTCTGCTTAAGGAGCAGCAGGAGAATCAGGGCTAGAACTCGGTTTCTGCAGCGCCGCACATGCAGCAGATAGCGCACAAAAGGGGCGCGCTACTTCCCCACTGCTGGGAATGTAGCGCGCCCCTTTCGTCTTAGTAGGCGGCTCATGGTGAGCCGCTCGGGGCCTACTCGGCTTGTGTTGCCTACTTGGACTTGCTGCCGAACTGGTGCTTCAGCAGGGACTGTACCTCGTCAGCGAAGTCGCCGGTCCAGGCAAAGCCTTCTTTGAGCTTGCCGGCTAGTCCCGGAAGCGAGCTGTGGCGGTAAGTGTAGGACGCGATGTTGCTGACCTCGCCAGCCAAGTCCTGGGCTTGCTCGGAACGGTGTGCAATGCCCCACTTGGTGACCTCGAAGAGGGAGTCCTTGACGAAGGAGCCGTCCAGTTTCGACTCACCGTACTCGCGCTCGGTGAAGGTGATTGGTACCTCGCGTACGTCCCAGCCATCCTTGACAGCACGGAAAGCCAAGTCAACCTGGAAGATGTAGCCAGCCTTCGACAGGTCGTCGAAGTCAATGGACTCCAGCAGCTCACGCGTAAATGCGCGGTAGCCTGCGGTCATGTCGGACAGGCCGGCGCCCAGCGCCACAGAGATGTACAAGTTGCCCAAGCGGGACAGGTACTCGCGGGAAGCAGGCCAGTTGATGGTCTCGCCGCCCGGTATGTAGCGGGAACCGATGACGAGGTCCGCGCCCTTGTCGATCTCAGCGAGGAGCAAGTGCAGCTGCTCAGGTGCGTGGGAACCGTCAGCGTCCATCTCACAGAGGACCTGGTAGTCGCGCTCCAAGCCCCACTTGAAGCCAGCAATGTAAGCACCTAGGAGGCCGCCCTTGCCCTCACGGTGGAGGACGTGCAGCTTGTCATCCTCAGCGGCCAGCTTGTCTGCAGCCTCACCAGTGCCGTCAGGCGAGTTATCGTCCACGATCAGAATGCTGACCTCTGGGGTTGCCTTGCGGACACGGCCGGTGATCAGCGGAAGGTTCTCAATCTCGTTGTAGGTCGGGATGATAACCAAGGTGGAAGCGTGGGTAGTGCTCACGTTTTAAAGCTCCTCGTTGTTTGCTGCCGGTGTAGCAGAGTTTTGTTTAGGCGCACGTTGCTTGCCACGGGCTCCTGGCTTTTCAAGATTGCCTGTCCTGCGTGCAGAACGGAGAGCAAGTAGTGCGCTGACTGTTCCAATGATAACCATGAGCCATTGCAGGAGCGAACCATACCTCACGGCAAAGGTCACTCCCTCGCGCAGCGGCAGCGTCTCAATGAGATACTTCGGTTCAAAGATTTCGCTGTGTTGGCTCACCCGGCCATCCGGATGGACAATGGCCGAGACTCCCGATGTTGCGGCGATAACCACGGCGCGGTCAGTCTCCAAGGCGCGCAGGCGGCTCATGGCTAGTTGCTGATAGGTCATGTCGGAGTAACCGAATGTGGCGTTGTTCGTTGGCGTCGAAAGAATCTGAGCACCGTTGTTCACCGAACTGCGGAATGCCTGGTCGAAAGCGACCTCGTAGCATGTGGCCACACCGACGAGAACGTCGTTCATCGTGACCACACCGGGGCCGTCGCCCGGCTTGAAATCGCTGGCTAGGTCGACCATGTCCGTGAACTTGCGGAAGAAATCCCGCATAGGCATCGTCTCGCCGAAGGGCTGCAAATACTTCTTGTAGTGGTGCTCTCCTACTTCCCCACCTGGCTCGAAGACCTGCATGGTGTTGCGGTAGCCCACCGCGTCCTTCGTTAGCGTGCCCACCAGAACGGGCGCGTCGATGGTGTCGACGGCGGCGTCGATAAGCATGCGTGCCTGCGCATCCTTAAAAGGATTGACGTCGGAGGAATTCTCCGGCCAGATCACCAGATCGATGGGGTCTTCCTTGTTTTCCTGGGCCGCATTGGCGGCTTCCTGTGTGACTCGGACGTGGTTTTCCAATACGGCTCTGCGCTGGGCGGCAAAATCCAGGCCCATCCGCGGGACGTTGCCCTGAATCGCGGCTACCTTGACTTCGCCCACAGTATGGTCCGGGCGGTTGATACCGAGCCCCGCCGCGAGCCCTGCCACCAAGGGAAGCACCACTGCCGCCGGCGCAGCCGCACGGAATTTTCCGCGGGCTTGTACCAAACCCACCAATCCGCACGCGCACATGACGGTGGCGAAAGTGATGAGCGCTGGCCCGCCCCACGGCGCCAGATTAGCCAACGGCCCTTCAATCTGTCCCCACGCAAGGCGGACCCAGGAAAAGCCGCCGAATGGAACGCTCGAGCGCAACATCTCGACCGCTACGTAAAAGAACGGGAACAAGAGGAAACCCGACCTCATGCGGGCAAGTGCAGCCCCGCCGATACCTAGCAAGATGGCATAGAGGGAGAGCCAGAATGCCAAAGCAATGTAGGGGAAATTACCCACCAACTCCCCGATCCACGGCAAGGTGAGCAG
Organism: Corynebacterium sp. HMSC06C06; assembly: GCF_001807295.1. Lineage (NCBI taxonomy): Bacteria > Bacillati > Actinomycetota > Actinomycetes > Mycobacteriales > Corynebacteriaceae > Corynebacterium > Corynebacterium sp. HMSC06C06. Next base: position 150,451 of record NZ_KV788489.1, on the reverse strand, counting down.
ATAGAGAAAAAACGCGTGAAGGCTGGCGATTGCGGCTCCAGCTTTCAGGCTCACGTTTGAGCCTCTCCACGGCACCAAGGAGGCAAAGAGCAACGCGGTACCGAGGATCCCCATGGGCCACCAACCCAGTGGCTCAACAGCGCAAAAAGTAACGCCGCCTGAAACGCCGGCAAGCGCTAGGCGGCACAGAAACTGTTTCATTACTTCTTGGAGTCTCCCGCATCGTTTCCGGAGTCGTCGGACGAGCCCCTAGTGAAGTCATCGGGATCGAGGTTCTCGGTCCACTGACGGATCTCTTCCTCGTCGAGGACCTCCGGCTCTTGGCGGCTACCCTGGGCACCGCCTGGGTACCCCGTTGTTGAACCGTAGTCCGCAGCGTTTCCGAAGCTTCCATAGGAATCATGGTGCTGAGCCATGGGCGAAGCTTCAAAGATGCGGGTGCCCATGTGCTCAATCTTGCGCACCATAGAAGCCGCGAGAATCGTGCGCGCCAGAGAGCGTGTCGGCGCAAAGATGAGTAGCGCGCCGATGAGCGTTGAGACAAACCCCGGCATCGATAGCAACAGGCCGCCTGCCAGCGTCAGGCCCACGTTGCCGGCGGTCTTGCCAGCTTGGTTTCCGTCCATGTAGTAGATCCCGTCTTGCCCGCGCACAATCTGGCGGCTCATGATGCGGCGGATTTCAATACCTGCGATGGACATGCCGAAGAACATCGTCACGAACAAGGCCACGAGTGCCCACAGGATTCCAATCCACTTGGCCACGGCCCAAAAGGCGAGTGTCTCAAGCAAGGTATAGGCGATAAACAGAACGAATGGCATGGCCTCTACCCTACCCATCCGCGGCATACATGCCGTGGCCAACACCCGCTGACGTGTTTTCTACAACCGGAATCTAGGGGCGGTGAACGCAACGGTTAGACTCGCAGCCATGACTGATACCCCTGAAGCGCCCCACGTTATCACTGAAACGCCTCACGTAGGTTCGCCGCTGCTGCTTGACGACGCCGTCCATGGAACCGTCGCGCGTTTCCAACCGGTAGCCGGTGCGACGACGGCGGAAGACTGGATTGAAATCGCAGGACTGGCTCAGGATTTCGGCGATGGCAATGTCTACCTCGCCCAGAATGCAGCATTGGAGCTGCGCGGTGTTCACGACGTAACGCAGCTTGTTGCTCGCGTTAGCGCTCCTGCATTGAGCACGCTAAGCCAACCTGTCTTGGCTTCCCCTCTCTCGGCAGTCGCGCGTGAACTGGCCCGCGATATTGCGGCGGTTTGTGAGGGGCTGGAGGCAGCTTCCGAGCTTCTCCTAGGCGTCGATGACGGAAGTGGCGACATTGTTGCGGAGGGCGTCGACTATGGCGCGCTCTTACGCGGCACTGACAGTGCTCAGCTGATTACGCAGGGCGTGCTTTCCGACGCCGTGCTGGCCATTGAGGACCTCGTGCCCGCCTTGGTTAATGCGATTGAAGAAGCGGCGGCGAAGGCGCCGGAGGAAGCGTCTGCGGATACAGGCCGAACGGAAGAGCTGAGGCTGCCTGCAACGGAGACATCGGACAAGCCGGCCCAGCCCATCGGCTGGCTGGCTGAGCATACCCCTGAAGGGCGCGTTGACCTAGGAGCAGGACTGCACAAGGGAGTAATCCCAGCGAAGTTCGCGGACCTGATCGGACGCCTCGACGTCGATATCACGGTCACCCCGTGGCAGGGGCTCGTGTTCCATGACATCGCGGAGGGCGACGCCGAAGTGGTCCTGCGAGTGCTGGCACCACGCGGGTTTATCTTCGACGTGAATTCGCCTTTGCTGTAACAAGCAAGAACAAGCTAGCGCGGCATATGGCGCCACACGGGGCGCGGAACCACGCGCATGACCCATGCCAACGCCTGGAGGGGACGCGGAATCCAGAGGGTGCGGCTGCGCGGCGCGTCAGCAGTGCCCGCGCCCTTGCCAGACATGGCATCAACCACGGCGTCGGCAACCGCGTCTGGGGTCACCGAAAGCGGTGCTGGCTTCATTCCGGTGGTCATGGAACCGATGACAAAGCCCGGGCGCGCGGTAATGAGTGCGAGCGGGCTGCCGTGCAGGCGATCGGCAAGTCCTTGGCAGAAAGCATCGAGACCAGCCTTGGTGGAGCCATATACGTAGTTGGCGCGCCGGGCACGCCACCCAGCGATGGATGAGAAGGCGACGATGTGGCCGCGGGTCATCTCATCAGCAAGTACCGTCAGCATCGATACCTGGGCGCCATAGTCCACCAAGGCGATATCGAAAGCATGGGCTTCATCGCGCTCAGCACGGTCTTGGTCACCAAGGATGCCGAAAGCCACTACGGCGGTGGTGATTCCGTCGCTTTGCTCGCACAGCTCACGTGCCGCCCGAAATACGGCACGGTGCTGCTCGACGGCGGTGGCGTCGAAGTCGAGAGTATGGACTGCAGTTGCGCCCGCGGCACGAAGCTTCTTAATGTGCTCGTCCATGCCGTGGGTGCCGCGTGCTGCAAGGACAATCTCGTTTCCCGGAGCAAGACGCTGCGCAATCTCGCCACCGATGTCACTGCGCCCGCCGAGGATCAACACACCTGCCATCTAGCGGACCTCGCGGGGTGCCTGGTTGACGGATTCGTATCCATCCGCGGTGGTGTACACGATGTCCTCAAGACGCATGCCCCACTTGCCTGGCACGTAGATGCCCGGCTCGATGGAAAAGGCCATGCCCTCCTCAAGGACCAACTCGTTGCCAGCCATAATGAAGGGCTCCTCGTGGGTAGACAGGCCAATGCCGTGTCCGGTGCGATGCGTGAAGTACTCGCCGAAGCCGGCTTCCTCGATGACCTCACGAGTGGCGCGGTCGACTTCCTGTGCAGTCGCGCCGGGCTTGGCTGCTGCGCGGCCAGCTGCCTGGGCGCGCTCCAGTACTGCGTAAGCGTCCTGGAAGTCCTGAGGCGCTGCGCTCAGATCTCCGCCCACAACGTAAGTACGGGTGGTGTCGGAGTGATAACCCGAAGGCAGGGTGCCTCCGATATCAACGACCACTGGATCGCCTTCGCTCAGCACGCGGTCACCGTAGTCGTAGTGCGGGTTGGCACCGTTGGGGCCAGAACCGACGATGATGAAGTCGACCTCCACGTGCTGGCGGAGGATCAGCTCGCGCAGGTCCGCTGCGACGTCAGCCTCGGTGCGTCCTGCCCGGAGCAGACCAGGAACAGCAGCGTGGACGGCGTCGATAGCCGCGCCCGCCTTGGTCAGCTCCTCTAGCTCGGCGGAGTCCTTGCGGGTAAACAGCTCGGCCAAGGAGTAGGTGGCCAGCACGTACTGAGGCTGTGCACCAGACTGGGCGGACTCAGCAAGCAGGTCCTGGATTCGCAAGACGTGGTCAGCGGTCAACGATGCACCAAGCGCCACCGTGGGGGTACTGGAAGATGCCGTGGCACGCAGAGGCTCGCAGGCGAGCTCATAAGGGTTCTCGCCATCGCTCCAGCCGCGCAACTCCAAACCGAGCTGCGCCACAGGCGAGGAGTTGAGCGTTTCGATGTCCGTAGACGGGGCAACGATGAAAGGCTTGCCCGTGGGGCCAAGCACCAAAGCGGTCAGGCGCTCGTGGGAGGAGACCCAGGAACCGGTAAGATAAGCAAAGTCGGCGCCGGTACCCAAAATAAGCAGGTCAATCCCCTTTTCAGCGGATACCTCTTGAGCCCGCTGCAAGCGGTCGGCGTATACAGACACTGGAAAAGTACTGTTCGAATCAGACATGTGCATGAGCCTACCCGCGCACCCCGCGCCCTTTCATTTCAGGGGACGCGGTGTGCTTAAGCGCCGATGGCCACGACGCCGCGCTGAATTGCATCGATGGCGCGCCGGGCATTGCGGCGGATGTCTTCCTCGTAGCCGGTCTTGGCGATCTGCTGCAGCATGTCCACCACCTGGCGGCACCAGCGCACGAAGTCGCCGGGGGTAAGTTCCGCACCGGCTTCGTTCGCGGCAGCCATGCAGTATCCCAGCGGGGCTCCGGCGGCCCACTGATGGATGGCGAGTGCGAAGCCGGCTTCCGGTTCACGGGTGCGTGGGAGGTTATGGCGGGCCTCGTCGGCAATGAGCTCGGTGTAGATGCGATACGTAGCTTCCATGGCATCGGCCATGGCATCCGTGGCCGCTTCCGGCTCGCCACGGGTTTCCTTGCGGTTTTCAAAGAGGCACAGGGATGCCACACCGGCTAGCTCCGCTGGGTCTAGCTCATTCCAGATGCCACGCTTCAAGCACTGCGCTACGAGCAAGTCTGACTCGCTGTGGATCTGGGAAAGGCGCTCGCCTTCATCGGTGATGACTGGGCGGCGGTCTTCGCCAAAGCCTTGGAACTCGACGTAGTCCATTTCAGACAGCAAGTCGACGATACGTCCGAAGGTCTTGCCCAAGGTATCGGTAGCCCGCTCGACCTTCTTGCTGACCTTCTCGAGGTCCCTTTCGCGCCGCGCCAATTTTTGCGCGATACCCGCCAGTTGCTCGCGGTCGGTTGCTGGCCACGAGTGGGCCGGATGGTTGCGGATGGCGTCGCGTAGCTCGCCCACCTTCTTGTTGGTGCGGTTGCGCGGCGCCATGCGCATCTTCTTTGGGCGGTCGTAGCGGTTGTGCTTGAAGGAATCTTGTATGAACTTGGTGTTGCGACGCGGGTTTTTCTGCACCGGACGCGGGAGCTTCATGCGGCCCACGACGATTGGCGGATTGTTGATGCCGGAGACATCGATGCGGCCAGACCATCCAGTTTCGGTAGTCACCCATGGGCGTGGGTCCGCGGTTTGATTCGCGGGAGTGACCACGACGGCAAGAATGGGATGCTTCTTGCCGGCGATGGCGATGACGTCGCCCAACTGGAGACGGCTGAGCACCACGGCGACCTCTTGGTTGCGCTGCGCATTGTTGTTGGCGCGCACCGACTTCTCCTCGTCGGTGAGCTTGCGACGCAGGCGGATGTAGTCCATGAGAACCTCTGCTGGGTCTTCACCATCGCGTGATGGAGGTGCGAGTGCATCGATGGCGTCGTCAAGCTGATTGCGCAGCTCCCGCACGCGGTGCTCCGCCTTTTCGATCTCACGGGTCTCCTCGACGACCGAGCCATCAGCTTGGAACTGCGCGAAGGACTTCTCGAGCAGGCGTAGTGACTCCTCGAAGCCCAGCATGCCCAGCAGGTTGATAGCCATGTTGTAGCCGGGCGCAAACGTGGAAATCAGCGGGTAGGTACGCGTGGAGGCCAGACCTGCGACCGCATGCGGATCCATAGCTGGGGCCCACTGCACCACGGCATTGCCGATGGTGTCGATGCCGCGACGACCCGCGCGGCCGGTTAACTGTGTGTACTGGCCCGGGGTGAGATCGACGTGCGCCTCGCCGTTGAACTTCACCAGCTTTTCCAGGATGACCGTGCGAGCAGGCATGTTGATGCCCAAGGCAAGAGTCTCGGTGGCGAATACGGCGCGGACTAAGCCTTGCACGAAGAGGTCTTCGACGATGTGCCGGAATGCAGGAAGCATTCCCGCGTGGTGGGCCGCAAAGCCGCGGGACAATGCTTCGCGCCATCGCTTGAAGTCAAGGACCTGAAGATCTTCTTCTGGAATGCCCTCGACACCTGCGTCGATGATGGCCTTGATGCGCTCGGATTCTTCTTGCGTGGTGAGCACCATGCGGCTGCGCAGACACTGGTGGAGCGCGCCATCGCAACCCGCGCGGGAGAAGATGAACGTGATGGCAGGGAGCATGTCCATGCCCTGCAGAACCTGGAGAGTCTCAGGGCGGCCCAGCGGACGGTAGCGGTCCTGCGGGCGGGAGGCGCCGGAACGGCCGCGGCCACCCCGCCCACCGCGGGAGTTACGTGCATCGCGGTCAACGCCCTTGTGGCGGGCACGGGCGCGGAAGCCCTGGCCCGAATGGGCGTCGTTGCGCCCGTCGTCGCTATCGCCCGCCTCAAGACGACGGATGCGCCGTGCCAACTCGGCATTGACTTGGCCGCCGGACTCGGGCTCAAACAGTGGGTAGATCTTGCGGCCAATCATCATCCACTGGTCCAAAGGCACCGGGCGATGATCAGAGACAATAACCGTGGTGTCGCCGCGCACGGCGGAAAGCCACTCGCCGAACTCCTCCGAGTTGGACACTGTGGCGGACAGGCCGATGATGGAGACACTCTCGTCGAGATTCAGGATGACCTCTTCCCACACTGCGCCGCGAGAGGCATCGGCGAGGAAGTGGACTTCATCCATGACCACGTGGCTTAGGCGGTCCAACGCCCCGGACTCTGCGTAAATCATGTTGCGCAGAACCTCAGTGGTCATGACGAGGATTTCTGCCTGGGAGTTGATGGAGACATCGCCCGTGAGCAGGCCGACGGCGTCCGCGCCGTGTGCGGCGACAAGATCGTGGTACTTCTGGTTGCTCAGCGCCTTGATGGGCGTGGTGTAGAAGCAACGGGTTCCGCGGCTTAGCGCCAGGGACACAGCGAACTCGCCCACAATGGTCTTGCCCGCGCCGGTGGGCGCGCAGACGAGAACACCGTGTCCTTCTTCAACGGCTCGGCATCCCTCAACCTGGAAATCATCCAGCGGGTGGGACAGTCTATCGCGGAAGGTATCCAGGTGTGTGGAAGTCATAAGTCCACAGGTTACCCGCTGCTACAGGACGTCGTCGAAGAAGCCCGCGTTTAGCGGCGTACTTGGCGCCGAGTTAGGCGCTGCGGAAGGGGCGGTTGGCGGCGCGCCATGAGTGCGGGGTGCCAGGTGCGAGGAAGAAACAGGTTGTGCGGCTTCAACCGGCGTAGGCAGCCCGATACCCGTGGTGTCGTCATCCAACGCCGAAGCAGACTCGTCGTCCACATCCAGCCAATTCGGACGGTTGCGGTTGCGCCGTTTGTCATTGATGCGGCAGAACTGGAACGCGGATTCGATGAGGACCTCGAGCGCTACGCCCAAGACGATCATCGAGAAGACTTCCTGGCCCGGAGTAACCACCGCCGCGAAGATGAGGATGACCACAAAGATGATGCGGCGCTTGTTCCTGATCACTCGGTATTCCAAGATGCCGATGATGTTGAGCATGACTACCAGCAGCGGGATCTCAAAGCTCACGCCGAAGATGAGGAGCATCGCGAGAAGGTAGTAATAGTATCGCTCACCAGTCAGTGCGGCCGTTTGGAACTCCTCGCCCATGCTCATGAGGAACTCAAGGCCGACGGAGAGAATGTAGTAGGCCAGTACGGCGCCGCCAACGAAGAGAATGACGGCGGTGGTAACGAAGATGAAGGTGTACTTCTTCTCGTTCTTGTGCAGGCCAGGCACGATGAACGCCCAGATTTGGTACAGCCAAACCGGTGAGGCCAGCACAGTGCCAGCGAGTGCGCCCACTTTCAAGCGCAAAGTCAGCATTTCAAACGGGCTGGTCGCCAAGAGGCGGCACTCCCCGTCAGCGCTGAAGGAGGCGCGGCGCTCAGCAGGAAGTTCACAATATGGGCCACGCAGGATCTCGCCTAGCGGGCGCAGCCCAAAGGGAGCTTGTTCGTACCAGATGAATCCGATGACGGCGCCGATGGCGAGCACGACGAGTGAAATGACGATGCGCTTGCGCAACTCCTGAAGGTGCTCAACCAGCGTCATCTCGCCCGTGGGATTGGACTTACGTTTGCCGAACCTCTTGAGCAGGGGTCGCTTACGCGCTGGCCTTTGTTGGCCAGCAACACTTCCCTGTGCAGACATTGACATCGACCTTCCGTGAAAAGAAAAATCTGGAACAAATAAAGCGCCTCCGACACGGCTAATGCGTGTCAGAAGCGCTCACCACATCTATGAGTTTGGGTTGCCTTCAGAACGCGGCTGGGACTGGCGAGGCTGCATTTCCGGGCTGTTCCAGAACTCTTCGTCAGTCTGCTTCGCAGGCTTTGCGAGCTGGCCCTGCTGTTCATTCTCAGCCTTCATCTCGTTGACCTCAGACTTGAAAATGCGCATCGAACGGCCCATAGAGCGAGCCAGCTCAGGCAGCTTCTTGGCGCCGAAAAGCAGGACGACGACGAGGAGGATAATAAGTAATTCCCTAGGACCGATTGGCATGGGTGCCTCTTTCTGTTCGACAGGCTCATGTGGAGCTGGTCTATTGAGTTAACTTTCGGCTATTGAGTATAACGCTCAAGGGCCGTGATTCGCCGATCTGCAATTGCTTGAACAAGTGGTTCAGGGCCCACGACTCGCACTCTATCAGCTTGGCTGAGTGCGAAACGAATAAACCAGTCCTCGCCGCCAATTGGCATCGTTGCAGCTACACGACCATTTTTTAGGGTCTCACCTAAAGTCATATCGTGCTGCTCAGCAAGCCAAGTGAATTCTGGTTGAATCTCTAGTTGCGCAGTCTTGGCGTGTCGCATTTCGAAAGGCTGGTCAGGGTCAAAGTCGAGCTGACGAACGCGCGGATTAGCCTTTTCTTCCAGCACTTTTACTTGACGCATGCGGTCAAGGCGGAAGGTGCGGTGTGCGCCTACAGACTCGTCCCAGGCCACGAGGTAGGGCTCCGATTCGAAGATGAAAATACGCGCCGGATCGACGGTACGTTCCTTTTCTTGGTTGCTTGATGCGGACCAGTACTTGAAGCGCACGCGTTGGCGCTTGTCGACGGCGCCCGCAAGCGCGGCCTGCACCTCGGACTCAGTGGGGTCGATGTGCGCCAGCGAGTCGTAGATGGCTGCGGTCTTTTCGTCCATGATGTCGCGCAGCTTTGCAGCGGCGGACCGCACAGCGGCAGTGTCGATTAGACCCGGCATGGCTTCCAAGGACTCGAGGGTCAGCAGCAACGCGCCCGCCTCCGTAGGCGTGAGACGCAGTGCCTGGGTCAAGCCCTGATCGTTGTAGATCTGGATACCGTCGCGGTAATCAAAGGAAAGATCGATGAGGTCCTCTGTATTACGCCCAACGCCTGAACAAAAGAGGCGATCCACCGCGTCCTTGAGCTCCGCTGGTGTCATCCCCAGGTCCGTGGCGGCCTCCATTGGGCTTTGCCCTGGGTGGTTGCGGAAATAGGGAATCAGATTAAGTGAGCGCACCAGCGCCTGGAGCTTTTGGGAACCATCAGCCATGTCTACTTCTCCCCTTCCTGCGGGCGTTCTGCGGTAAGCAGCTCGATGATGGCGGCGCGAACCTCGGCGGGCTCGAGGACCTCAACGCCTGGTGCATAGCTAGCAGCAGTGCGAACAAGCCAGTCCTTTTCCACCCCATTCATGGCATAGAGCCCATCTTCCCGCTGTTTGCCAGCAGCAGCGAGCTCGAGCGCGCTGCCCTGCGGGATCGAAACGAGCGCGTCCACGGTCTCGCCGCGTTGGAGAGCCTCAACAACGAGGTCTTGCAGCGGGCCAGGCACAGTAAGGTGCGTGGCGTCCTGGCGCGACCTTTTGACGTTATCGATGCGCGTTGCACGGAACACGCGGGCCGCCTCACGGTCAACGTCCCAGCCAACCAAGTACACGCGGCTGTTGTGGTTGACTAGTCCCCACGGGTCCATCGTGCGCCGCACTGCCGGCGAGGAGGGCGTGGCGTAGTAATCAAAAGTAATGCGGAGATGCGCGCGCACCGCCGTGATGACTGCGGTGGTCAGCTCCGGGCTGATGCGGGTGATGTCGTTGACCGCAACGTAGACGGGTGCGCCGCTCAGGTCGCGGGATGCACCAGAGGCTGCGATCTTCGTCCACGCCGACAGCGTGAAGTCACTCAAGCCGCCTGGCTTGCCAATTCCGCCAGCCACGCCCAAGACCATGGCCTCCTCAGGAGTGAAGTCAACGGGCGGCAGCTGGTACTCGTCCTGGTTGAGGCGGTACATCGATCCATCCTCGCCACTGGAGTGGACCACTGGGACACCCGCGCGCTGCAGCGTGACGACGTCGCGCGAGAGCTGTTTTAAGAAGGCCTCATCGCTGCGATTCTGATAGCCCTCGACATTCTTGCGGATCCAAGCCGCGCTGCGGTCCGGGCTGCCGCCACCATGTGCCGCGCCTTGCAAGGCAAAGGAAAGGTTGGTCAGCCGCTCGACGGCCTCGTCGCGCTTTGCCGGATTCCCTTCAGCCATGCGGGCATGCTCCTTCACATCGGTTATATGCAAACAGGTTTATTTAAGAATACAGCGCGCATACCTGCACCGCGCCAACCATACGCACGGGATATAGGCAGGCACGGGAACTAGGCGTTGTGCTCCATGTAGTCTAACAACGCTTGCAGGCGGGGATCCTCTGAAACGAACGGGTCAGAAAACTCCTCCGTCATGGGCTCAGGGCGGTTGACCTTCAAGCGTGTCCAGTCCACAGTGACATTAGATCCCAGCCTGCGCGCCTCCGCCAGGAACTGCCCGCGCAACTTGGCGCGCGTGGTCTGCGGCGGGGTGTTGATGCACTTAGCAATTGCTTCGTCAGTGGTCCAACGCTCCACCATTCCGCGGCTTTCCAAGATGCTGAACAAACCGCGGCCCGGCCGGATGTCGTGATAGGTCAGGTCAATCTGTGCCAGCTTCGGGTGGCCCCACTCCCCGCCCAGGCGGTCGCGGTAACGGTCTAGCAGTCCGCGCTTAATAACCCAATCGATCTCGCGGTCAACGCCCGAGAAGTCCTGGGTCTCAATGGCATGCAATGTGCGCTCCCACAAGTCGACCACGCGCGCCATCTCAGCCGACGGGGTGCCTGCGTCTTCGCGCTCGTTAAGCCAGCGGCGGGCGGCGTCGCATAGCGCCTGCTGCACCTCCAACGCAGTGATTGTGGAACCATCAGCCAATGGCAGCGGCGTTCGCCCCGTCGTATCCCTGGCGATCTCGCGAATGTGGTGAATCGGATCAACAACCTCGAAGCGCGGAACGTCGAATCCGGCTTCGAGCATCTCCAGCATCAACAACGCAGAGCCGACCTTGAGCGCCAACGTCGGCTCGGACATGTTGGAATCGCCCACGATGACGTGCATGCGGCGAAAGCGCTTTGAGTCACCGTGCGGCTCGTCGCGGGTGTTGATGATGGGGCGCGAACGAGTGGTCGCGGAAGAAACGCCTTCCCACACCTGGTCGGCACGCTGCGAAAGCAGGAAGTGCGCTGGCTCCTCGCCTCGCGCGGGCTGAATCTTTCCCGCACCACAGATCAGCTGGCGGGTAATCATGAATGGAAGCAGGGCTACGCCCAAGTCCTTGAGCACCACGTGCCGGCTGATGAGGTAGTTCTCGTGGCAACCATAGGAATTGCCGGCCGAGTCAACGTTGTTCTTGAACAGGTACACCGCGCGGGGCTGTTGCTCCGCCGCGAGGGCTTCCTCAGCGCGGAGTGCTAAGTCATTGACCACGCGGTCGCCAGCGCGCTCATAGTTGATGAGCTGGGTGAGGCTATCGCACTCCGCGGTGGCCACCTCCGGGTGGGAACCCACATCGAGGTACAAGCGGGAGGCGTTGGGATGAAAGATATTCGAGGAGGAGTACTCGTCCACCACGGGACGGAAAAGGATGCGGGCGATCTCGTCCGGAGTCATTTTCCGTTGATCGCCGCTGGCACTCGAGGTGATTCCGTATTCGGTCTCAATTCCCATAATGCGGCGGGCATAGACCGGACCTATGGCGAGCTCCCCCACGATTACTCGCCGCCCTTTTGTACGTAGGCGCGCACGAATTCCTCGGCGTTGTTCTCTAGCAGTCCGTCGATCTCGTCAAGGAGATCGTCGGTGCCGGCGCTGTTGATGCTAACCTGGCCTGCGGCCAAGTCCTCAGGCGCGTCGCCGTCGTTTCCGCCGTTGCCAGCGTTGACCTGGGATTGGTTTCCACTCATAGCTCTACTTTCCTTTCTTAACCATGTTTAGAGTACTCGACGTTTACTCCCATGTGGCCGAGCTTGGCCAATAGCTCCTGGGAGTCTGCGGAGTCCGCAATGAGCTTCTCGACGTCGTTAGCGCCAAGCCCACGCGTATCGTCCAGCGCTACGGTTGCCGTGCCCGTCGGGGTGCGGAAAGACAGTGTCTGCCAGCTGGCCGCCAGCAGATCCTCGCTGTACTTCTGCGTGATGCTGCCGCGGAAGAAGGCGCGGGTGTCGCGAGGCGGATTATCCGCAGCGCGGGCGATGTCCTCATCGCTAACGAGCGTGCGCATGCGTCCCTTGCGCACGAGCGCGTGGTATAGCGACTTCGCTGGGTCGATGTCAGTGTACTGAAGATCGATGAGCGCGAGCTTCGGGTTCGCAGGATCCACGCCGCGGTCCATATAGCCCTTGATGAGCTGGTACTTGGCCACCCAGTCCAAGAGATGCGCTGCCGACATTGGGTCGGCAGACAGCAGGCCTGTCACCTCGTCCCAGGCTTCGAGCACGCGCTTGTCGACGTCCGTCACCGCAGCGACGCGCTCGCGGTAGACCGCGAGAATCTCGAGTGCTGTGAGTTCGCGGCCGTCTTTGAGCTGCAGCTTGTGGGTCAAGGTGAGGTCGTGGCTGACCTTAGATACCTCGGCCACGGCGTCGCGCAGCTGCAGATCGCTAAAGTCAACGCCGGCTTCGATGGCATCGAGGACCAAGGAGGTCATGCCCAGCTTCAAGAAGTTTGAGGTCTGCGACATGTTCGCGTCGCCGATGATGACGTGCAGGCGCCCGAAGTCCTCTGCCACGGCATGCGGCTCGTCACGAGTGTTGATGATGCCGCGGTTGAGCGTGGTCTCTAGCGAGATCTCCTGCTCGATGTAGTCGGCACGTTGGGAAATTTGGAAGCCGGCCTCCTCGCCGTCTTGTCCCCTGCCCACGCGTCCTGCACCAATGACTACCTGGCGGGCGACAAAGAAGGGAATGAGTCCCGCAGCGATGTCGCCAAAGTCGGTGCTGCGGCGATACTGGTAGTTCTCGTGGGAACCATAGGACGCGCCCTTGCCGTCCACGTTGTTCTTGTAGAACTTCAGCGGCGGGCACGGATCATGGTTGACGAGCACCGAAGTGCCCTGCTCCGTGAGCTCCGCGACGGACGCGGCGGCGCGGCGCAGGATGAGGTCACCGGCAGCGTCGTAAAGCATGGCGTCCCAAGCATTGGTGCACTCTGGCGAGGAATACTCGGGGTGCGCGTGATCGACGTAGAAGCGCGCGCCGTTAGCGGAGACCACGTTGGCAACACCAATGGCGTTGGGGTCCACGATGGGTACCGTCTGGTAGCGCTTGAGGTCGAAGCCCCGGGAATCTCGCAGCGGGTGCTCCTCGCGGAAATCCCAGCGCGAGCGGGCCCCTGTATGCAGCGCGGCATAAGCGACGACCGCGTGAGTCGAGGTGACAATAGGTGACATCTCCGGGTTAGTTGGCGTGGAGATGCCGTATTCAGTTTCAGTTCCTAAGACGCGTGCCATGAGGTGCTCCTAAAACCCATCAACTCAACGCGGGTGACCTCGGCGCCAGCCTCGGTTCCCGCGACAATTTTTGTCCACTCCTCCGGGCTTGCGGAGGTTGGGACGTACTCGGACTCCGCTTGCTCCGCGGCGATCGCTTGGCGCAAGTGATTCTCGGTGATGCCTTGGGCTGCGCGGGCATCCCCGGCCAGAGCCTCCTTGATGGCCAGCTTCTTCGCGCGGGCGATGATGTTTGCGATCATCGCGCCGGACACGAAGTCGCGGTAGTAGAGAATGCGCGGCTCATCGTTCAAGTAGTGCAAGCGCACGAATGGGCGCTCCGAGTACAGATCCTCTACCGCGGCGTCGATAAGAGCATCGACATCGCCCTGGTGCGGGACCTTTTCCCCCAAGTGGCGGGAGAAGATATCGCGTGCGCCCTGCTTGTTGGGGCGGTTCACACGAATCTTGATGTCGAGGCGGCCCGGGCGCATAATCGCGGGGTCAATGAGTTCCTCGCGGTTGGTGGCACCGATGACGATGACGTTGCCCAGCTTCTCGACGCCGTCGAGCTCCGTCAACAGCTGTGGGACCACGGTGGTCTCCATATCGGAGGACACGCCGGAGCCACGCGTGCGGAAGATGGACTCCATCTCGTCGAAAAAGACGATGACAGGACGCGCGGAGTCGAGAGCCGCCAGCTCGCGGGCGCGCTCGAAGATGAGGCGAATGCGGCGCTCGGTCTCGCCGACATACTTGTTGAGCAGCTCTGGGCCCTTGACGTTGAGGAAATAACTCGGGCCGGCGCTGCCCATCTTATTGGCAAGAGAATTGGCCACTGCCTTGGCGATCAGGGTCTTGCCACAGCCGGGAGGGCCGTATAGGAGCACGCCTTTGGGCGGCTCGAGGTCATACTGGCGGTAGAGATCCGGATGCAGGAAGGGCAGCTCCACGGAGTCGCGGATTTGGGAGATCTGCGCGTCGAGGCCACCGATGTCCTCGTAGGTGACGTCAGGAACTTCCTCCAGCGAGAGCTGCGCAACCTCGGTCTTTTCGATCTTCTCTAGTGCGACGCCGGACTTGGAGTCGATGAGGATGGTGTCGCCAGCGCGCAGGCCCTCGCGGAGACGGGTGGCGAGCAGAACGACCTGTTCCTCACCAGAGGAATTAGCCACGATGGCGCGAGAGTCATCGACTTTTTCCTGCACGGTGGCAAGGTTGCCGGTATCTGGATGCCCGCAGCCTTCGACGACCACGAAGCCGTCGCCAAGGCGCACCTGCTGGCCCACGCTGAGGCTGCCCGGCTCCAAGTTGGGCGAGATCTTCAGGCGCATGGGCCTGCCGTTGGTATAGACCTCGGCATCACGGCGGGAGTCGTGCTCGCGGCCTGAGTATCCGAGGAAGACGCCATAGGTCGAAGCAGGCTCGGAAAGGGCGTTGACTTCAGCGAGCATCTGCTGCAGCTTGTTGCGAGAGTCCTGCAACAAGGACGCGAGCTTGGTGTTGCGCTCGGCGAGTTGATCAATCTGCCGTTTAAGGTCGGCGGTGTGACTTGCGTCGTTCATAGCTACACACTAGCGCGTACGGCTCTCCGCAAGGTTAGGTACCCCTCATTCGTGAGGGGCACCCTGGTGTGCTGTGTGTGGCGTGCAGGGCTTGCGTGGCGTTACTTGCGAGCGCGGCGCTGCGGGCGCGGCGGGGTTACGCCGTCGGCAAGGCGGCGCGTCCAGATGAGGAATGCGGTGTGTGCGTTCATGCGGTGTTCTGGGCGGGTAGCCAAGCCCTCGACCTTCCACTCGCGCACGAGGGACTCCCAAGCCTTAGGCTCGGTAAAGCACTGCAGCTCGCGGATGCCCTCCATGACCTTCATCAGCTGTGGGACGGTGGCCACGTAGGTCATGAACACGCCGCCAGGAATCAGGATGTCGCGCACCTTTTCGAGGTGCTCCCATGGCTCGAGCATATCGAGGATGACGCGGTCAACTGGGCCGCCCAACTCGTCGACGGTGACATCGGCCAAGTCACCCAAGCGCGGCGACCACCACTCCGGCTGCTTACCGAAGTATTCCTTGACGTTGTCCACCGCGTACTCGAGATGATCGTCGCGAACCTCGTAGGAGAAGACGTGGCCCTCTGGGCCCACAGCACGCAGCAGAGTCATCGAAAGCGCGCCAGAACCCGCGCCTGCCTCCAGGACGCGGGCGCCCATGAAGATGTCGCCCTCCACCAGGATCTGAGCAGAGTCCTTGGGGTAAATGACGGCGGCGCCGCGCGGCATCGACAGCACGTGGTCCACCATGAGGTGGCGGAAGAGCAGGAAATCGCTGCCCAAAGTCGAGCGCACGACAGAGCCCTCGTCCATTCCGGCGATCTCGTCGTGGCGGATGATGCCCTTGTGCGAGTGGAATTCCCCGCCCTCTTCGAGCACCACGGTGTAGTGGCGGCGCTTAGCATCGGTCAGCTGGACGCGATCGCCATAGTGAAATGGTCCGGAGTAAGGCATCGTGGGGATTCCTATGCTTTCTGTGGAGTGGGTCTAGTTAACCTACCAAGTATGCCTCAATGGCCTCGCCCATCCATACTTGGTCGCGTTCGCCGACCATTTCGCGGGCCGAGTGCATCGAGAGCATGGGCACTCCGACGTCGACAGTGTCGATGCCAAGGCGCGTTGCGGTGATGGGGCCGATGGTGGAGCCACACGGGACGTCGTTGTTGCCCACGAAGCGTTGGAAAGGAACTCCTGCTCGCTCACACGCGCGTTCCCACAAGGAAACAGTGGTGGCGTCGGAGGCATAGCGCTGATTGCCGTTGATCTTGGTGACCGGCCCCTTGCCGATGATCGGATGGTGTGTCGGATCGTGCTTGCCTACATAGTTCGGGTGTACGGAGTGCGCGGCGTCGGCAGATACGCAGGAGGAGCGTGCGAACATCTGGTAGCGCTCCTCTTCGTTGGCGCCGAGTGCGCGGCCGGTACGGCCCAGCACGTCCGCCAGGATTGGGCCGGCAGCACCAAAGCGGGAGGAAGAGCCCACCTCCTCGTGGTCGAAGGCGGCCATAACGAGGACGTCGTTATGCGCAACCGCGCCCTTCTGTGCCGCGTTCTTCATGGCTACTAAGGAAGCATGGACCGAAGCCAGGTTGTCCATGCGGCCAGCTGCGATGAGTGGTTCACCGACGCCGAAGACGGCACCGCGCTGCGCGTCAGCGGTGATGAGATTAAAGGCCGAGATATCGTCTTTTTCCACACCGATCTTTTCCGCAACGACGCTCAAGACGGAGGCATCAGGAGTGCCAACGGAAAGCACTGGCTGCATGTTGTGCTGGCGGTCCGGCTTGAACTCGTCTTGACGGTAGAGGTGGATGGCCAAAGAAGGCAGACGCAGTATTGGGCCGGTGTTGACCAGGTGGTGCTCGCCATCCTTGGTGACTACCTGTCCCGCAACGGTGAGCTCGCGGTCGAACCACGTATGCAGGAGCGCGCCGCCGTAGATTTCCACCGCAACTTGCTGCCAGCCGGCGGAATCAAAGTCCGGGGTGGGTTTTAGGACCAAGCCTGGTGAGTCAGTGTGAGAGCCTACGATGCGGAAGGCCGAGTTCTTGTCCGCACCTTCGGGCACATACCAAGCCATTACTGCGCCACCGCGAATCATGACGTGTCCGCCAGGCGCCGCTGACCATTCGGCGGATTCATCTTGACGGACGAAGCCTTCCTCCTCTAATTGGCGCGCTACTTCGTGCGCTGCGTGATAGGAGGAAGGGCTTGCAGCAATAAAATCGAGGAACTCATCCGAAATACTCATACCCCCTACTTTGCCATGAATGCTTGGGCACTAGGCTAAAAGGACCATGGCTGATGCACTCACTCCCCGACCGCTGGCGCTTTCACCGTCACGGGCCTCTGACTATAAGCAATGCCCATTGCTCTACCGCTTCCGAGCAATTGACAAACTCCCCGAGCCGAAGACGCTGGCACAGGTGAAGGGAACGCTGGTTCACGCGGTTCTCGAAAACACCCACAAGCTTCCCCGTGAGCAGCGCGACTACCCCACTGCGGTGAAGGTGATTAAGCCGGAGTGGGAGAAAATGGTGGCGGCGGATTCGGAGCTTAAGGAGCTGGTGCCTGACGACGCCACTCTCGACTTCTTCGTCTCTGCCCGGGACCTGGTCAAGGGTTACTTCCAGATGGAAAATCCGCAGGGCTTCGACGCCCAAGAATGCGAGATGTACGTCGATACTGTCTTGCCCAACGGCGTACCGGTCCGCGGGTTTATCGACCGTGTTGATGTGGCGCCAACGGGCGAGGTGCGCGTTGTTGACTACAAGACGGGCAAGAAGCCGCTCCCCCGTTACAGCCAGGATGCCCAGTTCCAGATGCGTTTTTATGCGCTGGTCTATTGGCGCATCCTCGGGACCATTCCAGCCCAGCTGCGCCTGATGTACCTCAAGGTGCTGGACTCGATGTTCCTTGCACCAACTCGGGAGGAGCTGGAGTACTTCGAGCGCGACCTTGGCGATTTGTGGGCGAAAATCGAAGGTGACGGCAAAGAGGGCGTCTTCCGGCCAAAGACCTCGAAGCTGTGCGGCTGGTGCTCCTTCCAAAAGCTGTGCCCCGAGTTCGGCGGCACCCCTCCGGAGTACCCGGGCTGGCCCGGGTCCACGGCGGACGTTTCCTAGTTAACAGCTAGCAACTCATAAACAAAGGCTGCCGAGTACACATTGTTATCTTCGAGTACTCGGCAGCCTTTTTTTGATTTTCTGTCTTTAGAACAGACCAGAGATGGTTCCGTCGGTGTCAACGTCGATGTTGTTCGCGGCCGGCTTCTTAGGTAGACCCGGCATGGTCATGACGTCGCCGGTAAGGACGACGATGAATCCAGCGCCGGTGCGTGGCAGAAGCTCGCGCACATGCAGGGTGTGGTCTTCCGGTGCACCCAGCGCAGCCGGGTTGTCGGAGAAGGAATACTGCGTCTTAGAGATGACGACCGGGAATTCATTCCAGCCGTTGTCCTTGATGTACTGCAGGTCCTTCTTCGCCTTGGGGCCATACTCGATGTGGGTGGCACGGTAGATTTCCTTGGCGACGGTCTCGATGGACTTCTCGACGCCCTCTGCTGGGTCGTAGAGCTGGTGGGCTGCGCCGTCCTGCAGGTTGTCGATGAGCGTCTGAGCAAGTTCCTTTGCGCCTTCGCCGCCCTTGCCCCAGACGTCTGCCTCGGCGAGAGCAACACCGAAGTCCTCAGCCCACGTGCGCATGAACTCACGCTCGGCGTCGGTATCGGTGAAGAAGGAATTCAGAGCGACAACTGGGCGTAGGCCAAACTTCCGTAGGTTCTCTACGTGGCGCTCTAGGTTTACGATGCCCTTGCGCAGCGCATCCAGGTTTTCGGTGGTGAGGTCTTCACGAGCCTGGCCGCCGTTGTACTTCTGGGAGCGGATGGTTGCTACGACCACTGCACCGGCGACGTCGAGATCGCCAAAGCGAGCCTTGATGTCCATGAACTTCTCGCCACCAAGGTCTGCACCAAAGCCAGCTTCGGTGAGGACGATGTCGCCGAACTCCATAGCAGTCTGGGTAGCCAGCAAGGTGTTGCAGCCGTGGGCAATGTTGGCGAACGGGCCGCCGTGCACGAATGCTGGCGTGCCGCCCAGGGTCTGGACCAAGTTCGGGTTCAGGGCATCGCGCATAAGCGCGGTGAGTGCGCCTTCTGCGTTGAGCTCACGTGCGGTGACGGGCTTTTGATCGTAGGTGTAGCCGACGGTGATGTCACCGAGGCGCTTCTTCAAATCCTCGAGGTCCGTAGCCAAGCCCAGGATTGCCATGATTTCGGACGCTGCGGTGATGGTGAAACCAGTTTCTGCCGGGACTCCGTGGGCGGGTCCACCGAGTCCGGTGACGACGTTGCGCAGTGCACGGTCGTTGACGTCGAGGCAGCGCTGCCAGGTCACGCGTCGAGGATCGATGCGTAGTTGGTTGCCTTGATGGATGTGGTTATCGATGATTGCCGCAAGAGTGTTGGTGGCGGCGGCAATGGCGTGGAAGTCACCGGTGAAGTGCAGGTTGATGTCTTCCATTGGGACGATCTGAGAGTAACCGCCGCCAGCGGCACCACCCTTGATGCCCATGACTGGGCCTTGAGAAGGCTCCCGCAGAGCGACGATGGCCTTGTGGCCGAGGAGGGAGAGCGCATCGGTGAGGCCGATGAGCGTGGTGGACTTGCCTTCGCCGGCAGGAGTTGGCGAAACACCCGTTACCAAGACCAGCTTGCCCTTGGGCTTAGAGTGATCCAGCTTGGTGATGTCGACTTTGGCTTTGGTGTTGCCGTAAGGGATGAGAGCTTCTGCCGGGATGCCGGCGCGGTCTGCGATATCGGTGATGGGCTCGAGGTGGTGAGCCTGGGCGATTTCAACGTCTGTCAGGTGGGTAGTCATGGCTTTATGCTACCGAGAAAAAGCCGCTTGATCCGGCCAAATTCAAAGATTTGGGGGCCAAGCGGCTGGCTTTGAACCTACCTTTTGTGGTGGGTAATTCAGGTGCCTCAAGAAGCTAGGCGATAACTGCACCCAAAAGGTAGCTCAGCAGGACAGAGGCCACGATAGAAACCGTACCCGGGATGAGGAATGGGTGGTTGAAGACGGCCTTTCCGATGCGGGTAGAACCAGTATCGTCCATCTCGACCGCTGCAAGCAGAGTCGGGTAGGTCGGGAGAATGAACAGTGCGGAAACTGCAGGGAATGCTGCCAGTGCGGTAAGTGGGCTTGCGCCCAGAGCGAGAGCGGCTGGGAGCAGCGCCTTGGTGGTAGCTGCCTGGGAGTACAGGAGCGCTGCTGCGAAGAAGAGAACCACGGCGAGCATCCACGGAGCGGACTTGATGATGTCACCAGCCATTGCCTGGATGTCTTCGAGGTAGTGGTTGATGAGCGTGGTGCCGAGCCAAGCGACGCCCAGAACACACATCGAGGCAGACATGCCGGACTTGAACACTGGGGTGTTGAGAACGTCCGCGGCCGGAATCTTGGTGATCATCACGATGAGTGCAGCGGCGGTCAGCATGACCGTCATGATTGCCTCGTTACGTGGCAGGGTCGGGTCGGTGATGAGGCCAACCTGCTCAGAGGTCAGGGTTGCCCAGATCATGACGATGACGATGGCGGCGAGGAAGATACCGATGGAGGCCTTAGCGCCCTTCTGGACAGTATGGCCGGACTCCCCCTTCGGCTTCGATACGAGGCCTTGTGCCAGGCGCTCCTGGTAAACCGGATCGTCGTCGAGTTCCTTACCGGCGTGGTTGGCAAGCCAAGCAGCCGGGAAGATGCTCAGGAAGGTAGCTGGAATCAATACTGCGAGAAGCTGCAGGTAACCAATGCCTACTGGCTCGAGGAGCGAGGCCAACAGGACGACTGCTGCGGAAATCGGGGATGCACAAATTGCCATCTGTGAGGCAACGACTGCGATGGACAGCGGCCGGGAAGGACGAACCTTGCCTTCCTTTGCGACCTCGACGATAACCGGAAGAGTAGAGAACGCAGTGTGGCCGGTACCAGCCAGTACGGTCATCAACCAGGTAACGATTGGTGCGTAGTAGGTAATGCGGCGAGGGTTCTTACGCAGGAAGCGCTCTGCGACATAAACCAGGTAATCCATGCCGCCAGCGCGCTGCATCGCCGCGATGGCAGCGATAACGGTCATGATGATGCCGATGACATCGAATGGGATGTCATCGCGGGTAACGGGGATACCGGTAAGGCCAAGGGCCAGCACGCCGAGGCCGCCGGCCATACCGATACCGATTGAGCCGATGCGGGCGCCCAAGTAAATTGCCGCAAGGACAATGAGGATATGGACTATAACCATGAGAGTCTCCACAGGTTTGAAATGAATGGCTTCCTCAGCCCAAATTCATGAGGGAGCCATGCTCTGTCCCTCATATTGTCCCCCAAACAATGTGGCTTTTGTTAGCCAAATCGCCCGTTTGTGTTTGTTCCCACATATTTAATTCTCTATATTACGGTTGGTTAATTGAAATTCACCAAACCCCCTGGATATACAAAAGCCCGGTTCGAACGAAGCTTTCCGTCCTCGCGTCACCCTGCCCTTTTAAGGGGGTGCCACGAGTCGAAAACTAGTCCGAAACGGGCTTTTGAAACTCTTATCTCTTAAGGCCGCGCAGATTCCCACACGGCCTTAAAGTGGGAATTAATCCTCGTCGACGTAGAGCTGGCCGCGGAACTCTGGGTGCATAAGGTTCTCTACGGACAGGACCTTCGACAGGGTTGCCTCGTCCATGAGACCCTTCTCCAGGACCAGCTCCTTGACGCCCTTGCCAGTCTTCAGGGACTCCTTGGCGATTACGTCACCGTTGTGGTGGCCGATGAACGGGTTGAGGTAAGTGACGATACCGATGGAGTTCTCGACGTATGCGCGGCAGACATCTGCATTTGCGGTGATGCCAGTGACGCACTTCTCGCGGAGTGTATCAACGGCGTTGCCCATGATGCGGATGGACTGGAACAGTGCCTCTCCGATTACCGGCTCCATGACGTTGAGCTGGAGCTGGCCGGCTTCAGCGGCCATGGTGACGACGTGGTCGTTACCGAAGACCTTGAAGCAGACCTGGTTGACAACCTCTGGGATAACCGGGTTGACCTTACCCGGCATGATGGAGGAACCAGCCTGGCGAGGAGGCAGGTTGATTTCACCCAGACCAGCGCGTGGGCCAGAGGCCAGCAGGCGCAGGTCATTACAGATCTTGGCGAGCTTCATGGCGGTGCGCTTGATCACGGAGTGCAGAAGCACGTAAGCGCCACAGTCGGAGGTTGCCTCGATTAGGTCGCGAGCGGTCTTGATCTCGAGGCCGGTGACCTCGGACAGGGCGGCGGTGACCTGGTGGCGGTAGCCGGCTGGGGTGTTTACGCCGGTACCAATTGCGGTTGCGCCGAGGTTGATTTCCAGCAGACGCTTCTGAGCGTCACGCAGGACAGCTTGCTCTTCGGCCAGGTTGTGGGCGAAGGCCTTGAACTCGTCACCAAGGGTCATTGGGACTGCGTCCTGCAGCTGGGTACGGCCCATCTTCAGAATGTCCTGGAACTCGTTGCCCTTCTCGTGGAAGGATGCCTGCAGCGCGTCGATGCGCTCAATGAGGGCATCAAGCGAGAAATACAGGCCGAGGCGGAAACCGGTTGGGTATGCGTCATTGGTGGACTGCGACATGTTGACATCATCGTTCGGGTTGATGATGTCGTAAGCACCCTTTTCCTCGCCGAGGTACTCGAGAGCGAGGTTTGCCACAACCTCGTTGGTGTTCATGTTCAGTGAGGTGCCAGCGCCGCCCTGGAATACGTCCAGTGGGAACTGGTCCATGCAGCGGCCCTCATCCAGAATTTGGTCACAAGCCCAAATGATGGCTTCTGCCTTCTTCTTTGGCAGAACGTGCAGACGGCGGTTTGCCATCGCGGTAGCCTTCTTTACCATCACCATGCCGCGGATAAAGTCCGGGATGGTGTTGATGGTTACGTACGAGATCTGGAAGTTGTCGATTGCACGAAGGGTGTGGACACCGTAGTACGCATCATTCGGAATTTCCATGGAGCCGAGAAGGTCGGTCTCGGTACGAGTCTTCTTCGAAGACTTCGTTGCCTTAGCAGCATCCTTTGCTTCAGAGGCGGATGGCTTTACACCTTCCTCCTTGGCGTCAATCTCTACATCCTTCTTAGTGGTCTTAGCCATTTGGCGGGACTCCTTAGTAGGTTAATGCTCGCTATTTATTCACGAACATTTTGAACGATGAAAGGGTGAGTAAACTCAACGCCCATCGTAGCCAGCCCCGCCGTATGGGTGCCCGATCTATGGGATAAATCTAATAATTACCCCTAAAAGCGGGCGATACGGAGATCGGAAGCCAAAATGGCTTCGGCGCCCAGCGCAGATAGCTTGTCCATGATGTGGTTTGCCTCCTTGCGTGGGACCATTGCGCGGACCGCTACCCAGTTCTCGCGAGCTAGCGGAGATACGGTCGGGCCGGTGAGTCCTGGCGTAACTGCGGATGCGGCATCGAGATCATCCGTCGAAACGTTGTAGTCAATCATCAAGTAGTTACGTGCGTGCAAAATACCTTGGATGCGGCTGAGTACTACTTGCTCGGCAGGCGTGACTTCCTGTCCCTCGCGCTTAATCACCACTGCTTCAGAGGTGATAATTGGCTCGCCAAATGGCTCGAGCCCCTGCTGTCGCAAGGTGGTGCCTGTCGAGACAACGTCAGCGATCGCATCGGCGACGCCTAGGTGAATGGAGATCTCTACCGCGCCGTCGAGGCGAATGACCTCGGCCTCAATGCCGCGAGTCTTTAAGTCGTCACGAACCAAGTTCGGGTACGAGGTAGCAATGCGCTTTCCAGCGAGCTTCTCAACCGTCCAGTTTTCGCCTTGGCGGGAGGCATAGCGGAAGGTCGAAGTTCCAAAGCCCAAGTCGAGGACCTCGTTGAACTTAGCCTTGGAGTCTCGGGCAAGGTCGCGGCCAGTGATGCCAAGGTCTAATACACCTTGTGCGACGTAAATAGCGATGTCTTTGGGGCGGAGGAAGAAAAACTCAACGTCGTTCGCCTCGTCGACGATGTTAAGGGCTTTGTTATGGCCGCGGCCTTTGTAGCCTGCTTCGGCCAGAATCTCTACTGCTGCCTCTGACAGTGAACCCTTATTAGGGACGGCAATCTTGATCATGATGGAACCTTCGCAATAAGCCGCATCACTCTTGCTGCGTTAGCAATCAGAGAGCGGTGGGAGTCTTAAGTTAATGGGATGACGTTACGGGAAACGCGTTTACAGATACTTGTAAATGTTTTCTGGCTTCAGACCGCGCTTGAGCATCATGACCTGAGTCCAGTAGATGAGCTGAGACATTTCTTCAGCGAGTTCTTCGTCCGACTGATATTCGGAAGCAATCCAGACTTCGCCAGCTTCCTCGATGATCTTCTTGCCAAGATGATGGACGCCCTTGTCGAATGCTTCTACGGTGCCGGAACCCTCTTGGTGGGCGGCAACCTTCTCGGACAGTTCAGCAAAAAGCGACTCAAAATTCTTCACGGTTGCCTATTCTTCCACAGATACGCATACAATGTCGCGATTGGTGTTTAAAGAATCTCTTCTGGAGCTAGCACTACCCTATTTGTGAGGGCTTGACCTACCTGCATCAACGGCGTACTTATGTGGCGTCTAGCTTCGAATCTGCGCAAACCACGCATAAATGTCAGCGGCGCCCACGCCGTGCAAGTGGCGAGAATTATGCAGGGAGGATATTTCCACAACCTCTTCTGGGACCTCCACGCGATTGTCTTCCGGGAGACCAATGACCGTGCACCCCGCGCCAACTGCGGCGCGCATACCTGCGGCCGAATCCTCGAAGACCAAACAGTCACGCGGGTCCAAATCCAATCGACGGGCCGCTTCGACATACATGTCCGCGGCCGGTTTGCCTGTGGGTACTTCGTCGCCACAGATCGTGTCCACGAAGAAGTGCTCGCCCAACTCAGCGATAGCGGAGCCAGCCACATAGCGTTCCGTATTGGTGGTGACCATCATCGGAATCCCGTCGGCGTGGAGCTCGCGCAACAGCTCCGGCACACCAGGGAAGATTTTGAGATTGCCGTGGAAGAGGCCTTTTACATAGTCGAACATCGCCATGCGGTAACGCTCGACTTCATGTGGGGCAACCTCTACCCCAGCCAAGCCTGCGCAGATATCTAGCGTCGTCTCAAAAGTGGCACCGACTGTGGCCAAGCGCTCCTCGTGCGTCATTTCGTGGCCCAAAAGGCTCGACAGATAAAGCGTCGCCTCCGCCCACAATGGCTCGGAATTGGTCAGCGTTCCGTCCATGTCCCAAAAGATGGCAGCGGGACGGATAGCGTGGTTAGGAGGGTTCATAAAGAGTGAATGTGTCCTAGAAATCGAGCTCTGGAAGTTGAGAAAGGACATCGTCGTCAGCGCCCGTGGCGGCGGACGCGTTGTAGATCAGTTCAGTGAGCTCTTCCTTCTCCTCCGGCTCCAAGATAGCGTCAGCATTCTTGCGGTTGAAGGCGCCGAGTTCCTCGACGGAGCGGTTGATCACAGCCGTCAAAGTCGGGCCATCAGGATCGTCCGGCAATGCATCGAGGTCGTCGAAAAGCTTCTCCACAATGGTGCGCAGCTCCGGCAACGCTGCTGCATCGAAAGGCGCTTCCCAGAATTCCTTCTCGTCCTCTTTGAGGTAGCTGCCGGTGGCAAAAGACTCTAGGTTGCTGATGAACTCATCAATGTTGGGCTGAAAATCTACGCGAATGCTCATGCAGTGAATTCTGCCTTAAGTTCCCTAGGCCCGCACGCCAAGCAGCGAATCAAGTGCGGTGCGGATGAGCTCCCCAGCCTCGTCGTTGTTCGCGCCGCGATCTGCAGATGCCCACGCGTCAACGGCCGCAAGTACAGCTGGGGTGTCCAAGTCGTTGGCCAGTGCCCTGCGGATTGCGTCCACGAGCTCCTGCGCAACTTCGAGAGAACCCGGGTTCTGCAGCGCATCGCGCCATACTCCGAGGCGCTCATTTGCCTGTTCTAGGACCTCATCGGACCAGTCGCGTTCAGCACGGTAGTGGCCTGCGAAGACACCGAGACGGATCGCGGAAGGATCAACGCCTGCTTCCACCAACTTGTGAACGAAAACCAGGTTGCCCAGCGACTTCGACATCTTGACGCCGTCGAGGCCAATCATGCCGGTGTGGACATAAACCTGGGCCATGCGCTCTACCCCAAGGGCCGCTTCAGCATGGGCTGCGGAGAACTCATGGTGCGGGAACTTCAGGTCGCTACCGCCACCTTGGATATCAAAAGAAGCGCCTAGGCGGTTGGTCGCAATAGCAGAGCACTCGATGTGCCAACCAGGACGGCCCGGGCCAAAGGGAGAATCCCAGGCAGGCTCGCCTTCGCGGTGCGCGCGCCAAACCAATGCATCCAACGGGTTGCGCTTGCCGGGGCGATCGGGATCACCGCCGCGTGCGGCAAAGAATTCCGCCATCTCGGCTGCGGTGTAGTTGGACTCGTAGCCAAAGTTCTTAGTGGCGTCGATCGAGGCATAAACGTCGGGGAACTCAGGATCATCGACCACGTAAGCCGCGCCGGCGTCGATAAGCTTGCTCACCATCTCAGTGACTTCATCGATGGCTTCCATTGCGCCCACGTAATCCTGCGGCGGCAAAACGGAAAGAAGCTCCATGTCGGAGCGGAACAAATTGATCTGCGAGGTCCCCAGTTCACGCCAGTCCACTCCGTCGCGCTCAGCGCGCTCGAACAGTGGGTCATCAACGTCGGTGATGTTCTGGACGTAGTGCACCTGGTAGCCGTTATCCAGCAGCTGGCGGTAAGCCAAGTCGAACGTCAGGTAGGTCGCTGCGTGGCCCAAGTGCGTCGAATCGTAGGGGGTGATGCCACAGACGTACATGGTGGCAGTTTCGCCGCTGACCTCTACCTTGCGGATGGTTTCATCCGCAGAATCGTAAAGATGCAGTGCGTGAGGTTTCCCGGGAACAGTATCAACGCGGGGTGTGGGCCAAGAATGCATGCGGTCTATCGTAGCCCCGCACCCGCACCTAATGCACGTTCAGATGCATTAGGCATGAAGTAAATCCTCCTAAGGCTGCAGGACGCCGAGCGCCAGCAGAATCATCACCAGAATGCCCACTGGGATGCGGTACGCAGCGAACCACTCGAAGGAGTGGTTGCCCACGAACTTCAGTAACCAGGCAATGGAAGCATAGCCAATGGCGAAGGCGATGAGCGTGCCCACCAACAACTGCGCGCCAGTGGCGGACTGGCCGACGGAGGGGCCAAAGGCGTCGCCAAGCGAGAAAAGCCCCGAGGCCAGCACAGCAGGAATAGCGAGCAGGAAGCTAAAGCGCGTGGCGACCTCACGGTCCAAGCCCAAGAAAAGGCCGCCCGAAATGGTACCGCCGGAGCGCGAGACACCTGGGATGAGCGCAAGGCACTGGCATAGGCCCATGACCACGGCATCTTTCATCGTAAGCTCGTCGAAACCGCGCTCCTTCTTGCCCACCCGTTCGGCCGCGATGAACACGAAGGAGAAGATGATGAGCATGGCGGCGGTAATCCACAGGTTGCGGAGGTTATCGCGAATCAGGTCTTTACCAACAACGCCCAAGATGCCGATCGGAATGGAGCCGACGATGACCATCCACCCCATCCGATAGTCCTGGCCCCGCTGCTCCTTGTTGAAAAGTCCGCGGAACCAGCCGGTGATAATTTGCCAAATCATGCCGGCAAAGTAGACCAAGACGGCTGCTTCAGTACCCAGCTGAATGACTGCGGTAAAGGAAGCACCTGCATCCTCGCCCCAGAAGAGCTCTGAGATGATGCGAAGGTGCCCGGAGGAGCTCACGGGTAGAAACTCCGTGAGGCCTTGGACGATGGATAGGACAATGACCTGGATCCAGGACATTGCGTCTGTTGCTGCTGCGGTATTCACTCGGGAGAGCATACATACCGCGGCACACTTCGGGATTTACCCACGCTGGCTGCTACGATAAACAATCGTGAAAGCACAGGCCAAGACAAAGAAATTGATGCCTCTAGCGCTGGCCATTAGCACTCTCGCGTTGAGTGCATGTCAGCCGGAAACGGGAGTCGGAGGAGATCCTGACTCGGCTCTGAAGGCAAACGCTACCCCGGCGCCGAGTTCCTCGTCTGCCGGCAAACCCGCTGGCAAGCTCGCCCAAGTTGATGCGGATGTCGTTGACTTGGCCGCTCATGGCGATACCATTGCAGCGCGGACCAAGGCAGAACTTTTGGTTGGCTCCCAGAAGGACTTCCTAGGCGGTTCCCCGAAGAAGGTCGCCATCGATGAGAAGTGCGGCGACCTTAGCTCTTCCGAGCAAGGCTTTGTCCTCGCGTGCGGCGACAAGGTCTTGCTGATTGACCCCGCCAAGCCGGAAGCGCCTGAAGAGGTCGCCATGGAAGAAGAAACTCCGGTCACCGTGGCCACGCAGCTTTCCTCGGGCGAGCTCTTCGTCGGTTCCCACGAGTCCAACGCCGTGGGCATTTACGTCGATGGCAAGCGCGACCGCGAGATCAAGGTCGAGGAAGGCTCAGATCAGCTGTTGGCCGTTCCGAATCTCGACGGCACCGATAACGTGGTTCGAATTCTGCGCGCTGACTCCACGATTCAGTCCATCGACTGGGAGAAAGATCGTGCGGGCGGCCGTTTGCGTGCGGGTCAAGGCATCGGCCAGATTGCGGTTGGTGAGGGCGCGATTGTCCTCGGCTCCGACACCTCCGGCAAGCGCCTGGCGGTCTATACCGCGGACGACGTAATCCGCCTCCACCAGTACGGCAACGTCGACGGCACCCCTTGGGCCGTGGCCTGGGACCCTGCTCGCAAGCTGGCATGGGTGACCACCACCGATACCGGGAAGGCACATGCGTTCTCGATCGAATCCGGAGTGCCGATGGCTAAAGGTAGCGTAGACACTGTCGCTGATGCGCAAAACATCGCCGTGCTTGACGACGCCACCCTCGTCACCGCCTCAGCCACAGGTGACGGCATCCAATTCATTTCCGATCCTGACGTGAAGTAGGACCCCAAAATGCAACAAACACGTGTCCATAAGGCCCGCAAAGCGGCGTATCAGCTTGCCCTGAAGGGCATGTTCAAACTTTCGCCAGAGCGTATCCACCTCATCATGATCGGTGCCGTCAGCGGTCTGCAGAAAGCGCCCTTCTTGCACCGTGGTCTGCACAAGATTGTACCGGTAAATGATCCGGTCCTCTCGCAGGAAGTATTTGGAGTTACCTTCCCGCGCCCGCTGGGTTTGGCAGCTGGCTTCGATAAGAATGCAACCGCGGCGGATACCTGGAGCGGCGTGGGCTTCGGCTACGCGGAGCTAGGCACCGTGACTGCGAAGGCACAGCCTGGTAACCCATCCCCTCGCCTGTTCCGTTTGAAGGCAGACCGAGGCATTCTCAACCGCATGGGCTTTAACAACGAGGGTGCCGCTGCGGCGGCACGGCACCTACGTGCTCGAAAGACCTCTGACGTCATTGGTATCAACATAGGCAAGACCAAGGTGACTCCGGCTGAAGAAGCCGTAGCGGACTACCGCCAGTCTGCTTCCGTTCTTGGCGACTTGGCCGACTACCTCGTGGTCAACGTTTCTTCGCCGAACACCCCGGGCCTGCGTGACCTTCAAGCGGTCGAGTCCCTGCGTCCGATCATGGCTGCGGTTCAGGAATCCACCTCTTCCCCCGTTCTGGTCAAGATTGCCCCGGACCTTTCTGATGAGGACGTTGACGCCGTGGCAGACATGGCCGTTGAGCTTGGCTTGGCGGGCATCGTGGCAACCAACACCACCATCTCCCGTGAGGGGCTCAAGACCCCAGCCGATAAAGTTGCCGCGATGGGCGCTGGTGGCGTCTCCGGCCCTCCTGTGGCAGCTCGTTCCCTGGAAGTTCTAAATCGACTGCACGAGCGCGTCGGCGATAAATTGGTGCTTGTTTCTGTAGGCGGAATTGAGACCCCTGAACAGGCCTGGCAACGCATCGCAGCGGGTGCTTCCCTCCTACAGGGCTACACCGGACTCATCTACGGTGGCCCGGACTGGATCCGGGACATCCACCGTGGAATCGCGCAGCAGATTCATGCGCACGGCTTGCGCAACATCTCTGAGGCAGTCGGCTCTGGGCTGCCTTGGAAGAGCTAAGCCCCAAAAATAAAAGCGTCCCTGCCTCGATTCCTTTAGCTGAGGCAGGGACGCTATTCTTGCCGCTACTGCTGTGGTGGGACCTTGGTCATGGCGGTGCGCCTAATGATGAAGGCACACAGCAATGCGCCGACAAAGTAAGCGAATACGAGCGGCTGGCCAGTGACCATAAGCGGCTCGGTGGGCATGAAGCGGCCCGCCACGATGGCGATGAGCGCGATAACCAGGGCGATGAGCTGGGTGCGGCTGCCCTTCTGGTCTTTGCGAACCGTGCTGAATGCGCCGACCAAGATCGCAGCGAAAACAATGAACACCACGTTCCACGTCCACTCGAAGGGGACGCCGAATCCGTCGTTGACGATGGCGAGAACCCCCAGCAACACGAGCACGAAGGCCAGTGCTGAAAAGGCACCGCCAACACGCCATGCCAAAGGAATTGTCACGCCCTCGGCGTTATCCTTGGCAGGCTCGCCTGCGGGTCGATTGTTTCCGGCGGTTCCTTCGATGGGTGAATGCTTGTGGCTCATAGAAAGAAATACTAAGTGGTCTCGTACCAACCCCAGGTAATGGCACGGCCAATTGCGTGGAAGTTTAGGTTAAAGCCCAGCACAGTTGGGGTGGACTCTGGGTCGATGTCAAGTTTCTCGACGTCCACCGCATGAACCACGTAGAGGTAACGGTGCGGTGCATGTCCGGCCGGCGGGTTGGGGCCGTAGTAGGTCTTTTTGCCCGAGTCGCCGCGCAGGCTGACGACGCCCTCGATGCCAAGGTCTTCAGCCGAACCAGCGCCGGTAGGAAGCTCGGTGATGTGGGCCGGAATGTTAAATGCAGCCCAGTGCCAGAAGCCTGAGGCAGTTGGGGCATCAGGGTCGAAGCACGTAACGGCGTAGGACTTGGTGCCTTCTGGTGCTCCACTCCACGCAAGCTGCGGGGAGATATCCTCCGGTGCGCGGAATCGCGCTTCGATTTCTTCGCCCTGGGTGATATCGGTCGAGGTCAACGTGAAGGATGGCAGGTCCTTGAGCGGCGCATATGGATCTGGGCCAGGGAAACGGGAGTCATTTGTGTATGAAGTCATAATCCAGTTGTACCTGAGGTCACACCTTGCTGTCGATGGGGCGGGCATCACCCTCCGGAGACTATGGGAGACTCCGGCCAGTGTCATGCTTACATTGATGTGTTTTCATCTTTGATTAAGAGTCATAAGAAGTACATTTTTTACCCTTTGTCCAGCCGATTTGTTTATGTGCGGCGTTTCGCGCTACAGTATTCGAGTGCCCAGCCGAGAGGCTGAAAAACACCCAGCCCGGGTGGCGGAATGGCAGACGCGCTAGCTTGAGGTGCTAGTGTCCTATTAACGGACGTGGGGGTTCAAGTCCCCCCTCGGGCACAATTGTGAAGTCTCGCGACATCGTTCCTACGGTGTCGCGACACTTTTCGTTTTGCCACTTAGCCCCTGGTCGATCTGCGTAACTGACGAGGAAGCCGCGTCCAGGGCAGAACCGGTGGGCTTCGTTGTCAGTTGTGCACGTTTCAGCTTCTGCCGTCGGGCCTCGGCGCGATGTGCAGGGCCTTGCGTCGTGTTTGTGGCAGGTGCCGGCTCCGCGGCGTCCTGCTTTGCCCGCTGGATCTGCATAACTGCCAACGAGAGCCTCTGTGAACGCAAAACTGACGCTTTCGTTGTCAACTACGCACATCGCACCGCCACAGCGCATCACTGCACCGGGCGGCCGCCACAAAGAAAGCGCCCATCCCCAAGCTTGGGAACAGGCGCTGAATTTTGCTGGTGCTGGCGGCCCTCCGGCCTCAATGTTGCTTTATACGGTCCCAGGCTCCGCGGCATCAGGATTGAGCGCCGCTACCTTCGGCTCCTTGGTCGCCTTGAAACGGTCCAAGACGTACTTCACCACGATCGGGAGAACAGACAAGCTAATAATCAGCAGCATGATCTTCTCGATAGAATCTGCGATGCCCGGAATGTTGCCCAAGAACACACCGACCAGATTCATGGAGACCACCCAGGCAATTGCGCCAGAGACGTTCCAGCCCACGAAGTTCTTGTACGGCATTTCCGCAGTACCGGCAGCAACTGGGATAAAGGTGCGTACAATCGGCACAAAGCGGCCCAAGATCAAAGCTACTGGGCCGTGCTTCTCAAAGAACTCCTCCGCCGACTGCAAGTGCTCGGTCTTAAGAACCTTCGCGTCGTCCTTGAAGAGTCGACGGCCGAATCGGTGTCCCAGGTAGTAACCCACTTGGTCACCCAAAATGGCCGCAACAATTCCTACAGCAAGCAGTGTCCAAATATTGACATCGAGCTGCTCGCGCAGGATAGCTGCGGTAACCAGCAGTGAGTCGCC
The DNA here is from genome assembly GCF_001807295.1 of Corynebacterium sp. HMSC06C06. NCBI lineage: Bacteria > Bacillati > Actinomycetota > Actinomycetes > Mycobacteriales > Corynebacteriaceae > Corynebacterium > Corynebacterium sp. HMSC06C06. The sequence goes on along the minus strand of NZ_KV788489.1, from coordinate 118,036 downwards.
CGGTAGGAACGGGAATAGCACGCCGGACTCAATAAACACGACGATGCCAATGCCGGCAATAACCCAAGGGCCAAAGGCTTCCAAAAGGGTTTCGGCGTCCATATAGGACAAGAGATTGGAAATTGTGTCCACTCGATTCTCCAAAAAATAAGGCGCTGCAGGCCGCAGCGCGAGTAACCGCCTTCTAGTATCGTCTGCAGCTCGCCCATCTCCTAGCTCGACGTGCGATTTCACTGCAAATTGTCGTGATCAACACAGCCTAGCCACAGGTAACCCAATTCCACATCGCGAGTTCCGAGCGCTACTGTTTTAGCCTATGACCCAATTTCTAGGATGGCTGCGCACTTTCGGAGCCTTTCTCGCGGAACTGTCCAAGTCCGCGCTTTCAGCCATCCGCAGTTGGTCGATGACCCGGTGGGCGATGGTTCTCGGAGCGATCATCGCCATTGTGGTCGCAGCATTGCTTGTCGACGTCCCCGACATCGCCGACCTACGTTCCTGGGCGGAGAGCCTTGGGCCCTGGTTTGTCGTTGCCTTTGTTCTAGGTTATGTCATATTTACGCAGTTTCCGCTGCCCCGCACCATTTGGACCGTGGCGGCTGGCGTCTTGTTCGGGGCGTGGTTCGGCCTCGGCCTATCTCTCCTCGCCCTGACACTCTCGGCGATGATTTCGCTCCTGCTGGTTCGCTGGCTCCTCGGTGACTGGATCCGACCTCACCTCTCCCACCCTGCTGTCTTCAAGATCAATTCGCGGCTGGAAAGGCGCGGGTGGCTCGCCATCGCCAGCCTCAGAATGGTGGCCGGTGTCCCCTTCTCCATCCTCAACTATGTAGCCGCATTGACGCCCATCCCCGTCGGGCAATTTACGCTTGCGACACTGATCGGTTCGATTCCCACCACTGCCCTAGGTGTATTCTTCGGCGACGCCCTCACCGGCAAATCCGAACCGTGGCTTTTCGTTGCCATGGCCATTCTCGCGGTCCTGGGTATCGGCGGATTAGTCCTAGACTCCAAACTGCCGCAACGTCCTTAAATCCTCCGCCGGAGGCGCAGGGTCAAGTTTCCTATATAGATTTTGGCGACTATGCTGAAGTGCAAACAGTTACTCGTTGAACTATTTGAGGAGGCAGCATGCTCGCTGTACACGCACGTTACCGCGGCCGTTCGGTTCGCCGCGCTGAATTGGTTCAGCGCTCTGCTTCCGCGCTGTCAACATTGGACGGCGTCGGCGAGTTCCAGGTCCTCGGCGTTGAGGACATCTGTGCAGTTGCTTACTCAGCGTCTTCAGTATGTGACGTTGTCATGGCATTGCTTGCCGACGGCGACTGGGCCATCGGCATCGGAGTCTCTCCAGGTTTGACTGGCGACGAAGAAGCAGCGCGTGAGGTCGCCACCGGCGCACTTAAGGGATCGGCCCGCGCGGGACAGGTCTACGCCAAAGTAAGCAAGCGTGGTCGCGCTTCCGAAGCCGCCGACATTGCCGCAACCTTTGCGCTTCTCGGCTTTGTCCTCCACAAGCGCACCATGGAAGGCCGCGAGGCGACGTCGCTAGTTCGCGCGGGTCTCAACCAGAACGAAGCAGCTGAAGAGCTGGGAATCTCTAAGCAAGCGATGTCGCAGCGCCTGCAAGCTGCCGGTTGGGCTGCTGAGATGGCTGGCTGGCAACTTGCAGTACACGTCATCGAGCGCGCCAACACTCCTTCTTAGTAGCCCAGATCAGCCTTCGTGAGCTCTGGCGTGGTGACGAAGTCGACGAGTCTTTCCACCGCACCGATGAGAGTGGAGTCGAGGTCGCGGAAGGAATTCACAGCAGTGTAGACACGGCTCCAGCCCTCCTTCGGGTCGGACCAGCCCACACGCTGACAGATTCCAGTCTTCCAGTCTTCCCCGTAGGGAACCTCGGGCCATGCCCGCAGGCCTAGCCGCTCGGGCTTTACCGCAGCCCAAATGTCGATGAACGGGTGGCCAGTGACGAGCACGTGCTCTCCTACTGTCTGCGTTAGGCGAGTTTCTTTGGACCCCTCTACTAGGTGATCCGCCAGAACTCCGACCCTGCGACCAGGACCTGGCTGGAATTCGGCGAGTCGTTCCTCGAGGTTGTCGAGACCTTCGAGGTACTCGACAACAACGCCTTCTACTCGCAGGTCGTGACCCCAGACTTTCTCTACGATAGCTGCGTCGTGGATACCCTCGACCCAGATGCGCGAGGGCGCAGCAACCTTGGCCTCAACGTTACTAACGCGGCGCGAGCCGGAGTTGGACTTTTGCGGAGCCTGCTTTTCCACATAACGCGTCAGTGTGACAGGCTGGCCTTCGAGGAGAAAACCACCTTCGACCAAATTGAAGACACGCTCATTGCCTCGCCGATCCTCGAGGCGGACCACGGGGCCATAGACGGTCTTGTCGACTCCCATCACCGCGCCAACAAAGTCGTCGCCGCGGACTTCCACGACGAGCCCCGGCTCGGCTGGGACCTTGGGATACTCCTTCTTCTGTGTCCGTTTGTGACCTGCAAAAATGTCGCCGCCATATGGATCGATACTCATGGGGAGAAAGTCTATCCATTAAACTTTCTGGCCATGGATATGCGCGCCGAGGTTTGGTCTCCTTTACAAAATACTGCCGTCTGGTTGGGAACATGGCTGTGGGGATATGAGTCGACAGATGATCTTCTGGATGCGCTGCAAGAGCTCGGAGGGATGCAGGCGATGGAAAATGAGGAGCCCTTCATCGAGCTCCTTTCAACCTTGCGGACCGAAACTTCAGAACTCATCGCGGCACAACAGCGCGAGCCCGTCTTTAGACTCATCCTCTCGGGTCCTGGCGAGTCACCGGCATTGCCGGCGGGTTCGGAGTCGTGGAAGGCGGCGTCGGAAAGCGCTGAGGGCGCAATCGTGGTGCGCACCAATGATCCAAGCCGTCACTTAGTTCTCATCCCCCACTATGGCAACACCAGTACCAGCTGGAAGCTCTATGAGGAGACTCTTCCACTGCCCGCACCCTCGTGGTTAAGCCCCGGCGAGGCCGACGCATTGCTGAGCCAGGCGACCAACCAGGCCGCCACTCTCATCGAGGCCGGCGGTTATTCCACAGATGCGCTACATAATCCGCGTCTTGCCGTGGGGTCCCTCAGTGACTTCTACGACACTCCTGGCTTGCCGGAATCGGTGCCACCGCGCGCTGCGAAATTGTTTGCCCGTGCGGATCGCGTCGGCGCAATCATCGAAACGGTGACCGAGCGAATGGCTGACCACAGCCTCGACCATCATCTTTTGGCACTGTGGCGACATATTAGGCAAGCTCGCATGGCGGGTGTGTCCTATGCGTTAACTGACTTTGCCCGCTGAAACCGGAAGGCTTCAACGGGCAATGCTTCTAAGGGTGGATGCTACTTGGCAGCGGCTGCAGGCTTGCGAAGCGACCAAATGTCGCAGCAGCCTTCAGCGCAAGGTGCGCCGTTGACGGTGCAGCCCTGAACGGTGACATCGCCTAGGGACTCCCATGGCTTTTCTTGCTCCAGCTCCTCGATGAGATCGACAACCATCGACGAGAAGGCATCGGTGGGGCCCGCGGTGCGGGTGCGCTCCACGATTACTCCCATTTCGTCGGCAGCCTGCTGAAGCTCGGTGTCGAGGTCCCATACGACCTCCATGTGGTCGGAAATGAACCCGATTGGGCAGACGACCACTGCGTCGACGCCGTTCTTCTCATGGATTTCAGTGGTGTGATCGACAATGTCCGGCTCGAGCCAAGGGGTCTTCGGGCTGCCCGAACGAGACTGCCAAACTAGGTCATAATCGGTGATACCTGCGGCCTCGGCAACGAGACGCGAGGCCTCGGCGACCTGGCGGGAGTAGATGTTCTTGTCCCCTTCTCCACCACCGACATTGTCGTGCGCGGTGGGTACGGAGTGGGCAGTAAACAGCATGCGCGCTTGCTTACCCTCGGGGATCTTTGCATAGGCGTCCTTGACGGCCTGCGCCATTTCGCCGATGAACTTGGGGTGATCGAAGAATTGGCGGATCTTGGTGAACTCGATCTGCGGAAGGCCCTTCTCCTCGAGGTGTGCCCGCAGCTTGACGATGTCCTCGTCGTACTGGCGGCACGCGGAGTACCCGCCCCAAGCGGAGGTGGCGAGGACGGCTACGTTGCGGACGCCGTCTGCGGCCATCTGCTCAACCGCTTCTGTTCCAAAGGGATGCCAGTTACGGTTTCCGAAGTAGATCGGTAGATTATGTCCGCGTTTTTTGAGCTCCGTCTCGACATGATCGATGATCTCGCGATTGAGTTGATTCAGCGGACTTACTCCGCCGAAATGGAAATAGTGCTCGCCTACGACTTCTAGGCGCTCGCGTGGAATGCCCCGCCCGCGGGTGACATTCTCTAAAAACGGAACGACCTCCTCGTTTCCTTCCGGGCCACCGAAAGAAAGAACGAGGAGGGCGTCGAAGCTGCGGGCATGCTGTTGTGCGTCAGTCATACCCCAACTTTACCAACCAAAGGCTGGGGCTTAGAGGAGGCGCACGACATTAGGGGCCATGCCGGATTGGCGCACAGGAGAAATCTGAACGTTGGATCCAGACTGAGGGGCCTCAATCATGGTGCCGTCGCCAAGATAGATAGCTACGTGCTGGCTGCCGCCAGGTCCGTAGAAGATAAGGTCGCCGCGCTGCATTTGGCTAGCTGGGACCTGGGTACCCTTCTGGTACTGGTAACCGGTGTAGTGCGGAAGCGAAATGCCCGCGCCTGCGAAGGCGTAGAGCGTCAGGCCAGAACAGTCGAAGCCGACCTTGTTGTAATCGCCGTAAGAGTCGGCAACACCGCCGTCGCGGATGCCCTTGGTCGGGCCATTCGCGTCACCGCCGCCCCACGCATAAGGAACTCCGATCTGGGACTGGGCGCGAGCGATAACCGCTTCAATCTTTGAGTTACGGTCAGCATTGCCCAGAACATTCGTCGCTTCCTCAGTGACATCGTCAGTGGTTTTCAACCCACCCAGGACATCCGAGACCTCGCCAGTCAGGGAGTCGTCGTCGGTGTTCGTGTTGCCGGAGCCTTGCAGTGCGGCCAGCTGGGAAGAGCCCTGCGCGAAAGCGTCGAGCTCTTCCTGGGTTAAGCCAGTGTGGTTAGGCTGTGCGGCGCCAACAATGGCTGCCGCCGCACCAATAGCGGTGGCTGCAAGTTTCAGTGAGCCGGAATCCAAGGAAGAACCTTGCATGGAAATTCCGTCAGAAGAGAGCTTCTGCACGTTTGGATCAGAGGACAACTCTTGGGCCGCTTGAGCAGCCTTCCGAACGTCGCTCGCAGAAAGCTGGTTGCCGGACTTCTCAGCGTGGAACTCACGCTCTACCGTTTCCTCGGAAGTAAAACCGCTGTTGTCATCCGATGCCCCTGCACTTGGGTGCTCCTGGGATGCCGTCGTGGTGGCGGATTCGGTTGCAGACTGTGTGCCGGGCTGAGCAGCAGACTCGTTCGCCGACTCGGTGGCCGATTGTGCAGACTCCGGGGTCGCAGCCTGTGGGGTCGCGTCAGGAGTCTGGGGAGCAGTTTGAGAGTCGGTGGATTGCTTACCAGTGGTCTGGTTTGCAGCACCTTCGGTCAAGTTATTTAGCTTGACGTTATCTTCACCCTTGAAACCGGGTTGCTCGCTTAAATCCAGCCCTTTGGCTTGATTTAGTGCCTTTTGAACCTTGGCGTGCTGCTGCATGAGCGATTCACGCTGGGACGAGAATTCTTCGACCCGGGAGGCGCTGTCTTCCAGGGTCTGACGTGCAGCTGCCTCGGCCTCAGTAGCGTGCACTTCGCGTTGCTCGGCCAACTGCTGGGTTTTGCGAAGCTGCGACTCCTTGTTCGCCTTTTCCGTGCGCTCCCGCTCAAGCTGATCCAAGATTGCTTGCTGGTCCTTGGTTTGGGTCCGCAAGTAGGACTGACGCTCGAGCATGTCTCCGCGTGCGTCGTTGCCTGCTGCTGCAGACACTGCATCGGAGGTGTTGGCGCGGCGATAAGCGGTACGCGACAGTTCGTTGAGCTTGGCCTGGGCCCGTTCAACGTCGGACTGTGCGGTGTCGAGTTCGCCGCGTGCCGTGGTCGTGCCGCGGCGGGCTTGCTCGGCTTCGGTGCGCGCATCCTGGAGATCAACGAGCGCGCGGTTGACGTCCTCGCGACGAAGGCCGATCTCGGCCTCAATTTTGGCAACCTGCTCCTCGATGGAAGCGATGGCGCCGGCGAGGTCCGCAATTGATGGGTTATCAGAGGACAGCAAGGACTGGATGTCTACCGGTGCTGCTTCCTGAGCAACAGCGGGAGTCATGGTGGAAACGGTTGACAACGCCGCAGTAGTTGCGACGGTGGCTAGAAGCGTCTTCAGACGCCTAGAGCCAAACTTGAAGGTGGTGGCCACGAGAGGTATCTCCTAGACGCCCACGTAATCCTGGATTGTCGACTCGCATCTCACCTAGACATCCCCGTGCAGAACCTATGCAGCTGCCAGCTGCTACCCGTTGAGGGGCAGCAACTTGGTCGCAATTGGCATAGGTATGCCCGGGACTAATGGGTCTCGAGGACGAACATGTCGTGGTCTATGGACCCTGCTCCCCTGACTGATTCGCACAAAGTCAGGAAAATCGACGTCGTCAAGCGCAGCGCTCTCTACGCAACCGTCCAGGAGTACCTGGCGCCGGATATAAAAGTAGAGGGTACTGTCGAGCGCATCAGCCATAAGTGAAAGTGCGTGAAGGAAGACTCTGCGCCGCGGTGTCGCGCGATGAGCTTCAAGGCGCCTGTCCTATTGGATAGTCCTCCCATGAGGGGGTCTATAGCTATGGCAAACGCGGGACTGCATTACGCGTCATTCTCGCCGTCGAATCGTATGAACCGCTCTAAAATCCATGGCCTCCCGGACGCCGCGACACCGTGACACCTTGTGTCACTGAGAGGGCTGTCCGTCTTGCAGCCACGAACCTTGAACGGTCCGCACGAAGCGAACCCTAACGAGTGACTCGCTGTGGCTCAGTACTGCCGTCCCCTTAGCGAGAACCCGTCGATAGTCTCCATCGACCGATGCCCGAAAAGGCGGCGACAGGGAAAGAGCGCGACGCTAGTCCCCAATCGGAATGTGGGTGTTTTAATTTTGAAAAATTCGAACACTGTAATCGGCTACGTGGGATTGAACTTGTCGCTTCCGCTGTGTTCGAAAATCTGGCGACACGCCTGTATCGCTTTGTTCGAGTTGGCCTAAGCCAATGAATGCGATTGCCGAACAATCAAGAAGCTTCCATTGCGTCCTCCTGAACCAGGCGGCGATCCTCAATCCTTCTGCTTCCACTCGAGGCGTGCTTCCCCACATACCCGTGTGTCTACTCGATTGAGAGTCAAGGCTTGGCCCATGAACGTATGGAACAAGAATCAACCCGTGAGTCGATACTGGAACCATACGTCACCGACACACCCTGGCGCACACTTTGCTCAAAATTCACATGCGTCCCGCTGGGCCACAGGGCGTTACACCGGCGGTCAACCTGCAACGATTTTGTTACATTCCCATGACTGTGACTTTGGCCACATCTAAGGCTTGACTGGCCACTTGAAGCCCCTCCCGCACCCCTCCCCCACCTCACGTCAAGTCAGGGTGGTTGACTAAACCCCTTCCCCACTGCCCCCTTTGTGGGCGCTGGGGTCGCCCTGATGGCCGATTTCACAGACGCCTCCGGTGCCGTGAATCGCGGTTCGGAGTTCAAGTCGAACCCCTCTTGGTAGCAGGGCTATCGGGTTCCGGGCGTAGTTCGAGCCTTAAAAGTTGGGGATTTTTGGGGCCGTTTTCAAGTGTGTTTCCCGGACTGGTTTCGGCGTGTGGATTGCTCGTCGGGATGAGTATGGGAGGCGTCGGCCGAGTCTCGTGAGGGGTGCTCGTAGGGCTGTCTGAATCGGGTTAGTGTTATATTTTTTCGAACAAAACTAAGCCGTTTTAAACATCCTGCGGTGTCTCTTTCTGAGATGCCTCGCGGCTAATTTATTGCCGTCCGCGTAGCGCTCGCCGCGCGATAGGCGGACCATCCCGCGACGCCGGCGAGGGCTAAAGCGAGGGCTATGATCGCCATCCAGTGAACGGTGAAGTGATCGGTTCCGGAATAGAACTGCTCCAACACGGAGGTCTGATCGAGGCCCTTCGGTATGGCTCGCTCGGCGGCTTCGGTATTTGCCCGAGTTAGTGAATCGCTTACGGCCGAGATATGGGTCGGCGTCTGAACGATGACAGTATCGAGCCCAGTCGCCGACTGGAGATCTTGTGCAATGTCGCGTGCGTCAGCGGCGCTAGCCGAAAAACTGTCCACTACGGCGATACCGTGATCTGGATGGAGGGATTTAATGATCTCTTCCTGGATTTCTAGATCATTGGCGATGCGGGGATTGCTAAACGCTACGCCGTCCTGACTGAGTTGGTCGGAAAGGTTTGCTAGGTCGACGTCTTCTGGGATCATTGCGATTGCCCTCCCCTATGCCGAGCGTTTTCCTGAATTCTCCAGTGGGCCTGCCGTGAGCTACTCGGGTTTGCCGCCCACGATGGCTTGATTGCTATTACTGAAACTATCGCTCGGCGCCCAAATTTCGGTGGGTGACGCGCCGGTCCCCCTAAAATGATGAAACAGAACGCTCGTACTGTTATAGTTAACACAGTCGTCGGTTTGAACCATTAGACTGGTTTCTGAACCTTCGCGTTCTTCTCGCTTCTAGTGCCTGAAATTCAGCGCTTGTTTCGTTCCTTATATATAGATGTATAGGGTGCGGGCTAAAGCGCTCCAGTTCGGGTAGGGCTAGAAGCAAGGAACAATTTGTTCTATCAACAAGGAATGGAGCTCCCTGTGACTGAAAGCCTGAACTCCTTCGGCGCCAAGAAGACCCTTGATGTCAACGGTAAGTCCTACGACTACTTCGACATCAACGCGGTTCCAGGCCTGGAGAAGCTGCCGTACTCCCTTAAGGTGCTTGCTGAGAACCAGCTGCGCTACGAGGATGGCAAGAATGTAACCAAGGACCACATCAACGCACTCGCCAACTGGGATCCGTCCGCTGAGCCGGACACTGAGATTCAGTTCACCCCGGCCCGCGTCCTGATGCAGGACTTCACCGGCGTTCCGTGTGTGGTCGACCTCGCCACCATGCGTGAGGCAGTTTCCGCACTCGGCGGCAAGCCAGAGCAGGTTAACCCGCTCAACCCGGCTGAGATGGTTATTGACCACTCCGTCATCGTTGAGGCTTTCGGCTCCCCTGAGGCTCTCGAGAAGAACGTTGAAATCGAGTACGAGCGCAACCAGGAGCGTTACCAGTTCCTGCGTTGGGGTGCTGAGAACTTCTCCAACTTCCGCGTAGTTCCTCCAGGAACCGGTATTGTCCACCAGGTCAACATCGAGTACCTCTCCCGCGTTGTCTTCGATAACGAGGGCGTTGCCTACCCAGATACCTGTATCGGTACCGACTCCCACACCACCATGGAGAACGGCCTCGGCATCCTCGGTTGGGGCGTTGGCGGCATCGAGGCTGAGGCAGCAATGCTTGGCCAGCCGGTTTCCATGCTCATCCCGCGCGTTGTTGGCTTCAAGCTGACCGGCGAGATCCCGGTAGGCGTTACTGCAACCGACGTCGTTCTGACCATCACCGAGATGCTCCGCGAGCACGGCGTAGTTCAGAAGTTCGTCGAGTTCTATGGCAACGGTGTTAAGTCCATTCCTCTGGCAAACCGCGCCACCATCGGCAACATGTCCCCAGAGTTCGGTTCCACCGCTGCGATCTTCCCGATCGACGAAGAGACCATCAAGTACCTCGAGCTCACCGGTCGCCCAATCGAGCAGATCGAGCGCGTCGAGGCTTACGCAAAGGCTCAGGGCATGTGGCTCGAGCAGGATGCTCCAGAGGCAGAGTACTCCGAGTACCTCGAGCTCGACCTGTCCACCGTTGTTCCTTCCATCGCTGGTCCGAAGCGCCCACAGGATCGCATCCTGCTCTCCGAGGCTAAGGAGCAGTTCCGTAAGGATCTGCCTACCTACGCAACTGGCGACGTCGTCGTTGACGAGTCCTCCCTTGAGGCAAAGCGCATGACCGCTGAAGGTGACGCTGACGAGGCCCTCGTTGACGTCACCGGTGGCCTGAACAACTCCCGCGAGGGCCACGGCGAGTCCGCAGCTAAGGGCGGCTCCGGTCGTCAGTCCAACCCGGTTACCGTCACCTCCCCGAAGGGCGGCGAGTACACCCTGGACCACGGTATGGTTGCTATCGCTTCCATTACCTCTTGCACCAACACCTCTAACCCGTCCGTCATGGTCGGCGCTGGCCTCATCGCCCGCAAGGCCGCTGAAAAGGGCCTAACCTCCAAGCCATGGGTTAAGACCATTTGCGCACCAGGTTCCCAGGTTGTTGATGGCTACTTCCAGCGTGCAGACCTGTGGAAGGACCTTGAGGCTCTGGGCTTCTACCTCTCCGGCTTCGGTTGCACCTCCTGCATCGGTAACTCTGGCCCGCTGCCAGAGGAGATCTCTGCAGCTATCAACGAGCACGACCTTGCTGCTACCGCGGTTCTTTCCGGTAACCGTAACTTCGAGGGTCGTATCTCCCCGGACGTCAAGATGAACTACTTGGCTTCCCCAATCATGGTTATCGCTTACGCTATTGCTGGCACCATGGACTTCGACTTCGAGACCCAGGCTCTTGGCCAGGATCAGGACGGCAACGATGTCTTCCTCAAGGACATCTGGCCTTCCGCCGAGGAGATCGAGGACACCATCCAGAAGGCTATCTCCCGTGAGCTCTACGAGGCTGACTACGCTGACGTTTTCAAGGGCGACGACGCATGGCGCTCCCTCGATGTTCCGGAGGGCGAAACCTTCGAGTGGAACGAGGACTCCACCTACATCCGCAAGGCACCGTACTTCGACGGTATGCCAGCAGAGCCGAACCCAGTCGAGGACATTAAGGGCGCTCGCGTTCTTGCCAAGCTGGGCGACTCCGTCACCACCGACCACATCTCCCCTGCCTCTTCCATTAAGCCAGGCACCCCAGCTGCTCAGTACCTGGATGAGAACGGCGTTGAGCGTCAGGACTACAACTCCCTCGGTTCCCGTCGTGGTAACCACGAGGTCATGATGCGTGGTACCTTCGCCAACATTCGTCTGCAGAACCAGCTGGTTGACGTTGCAGGTGGCTACACCCGCGACTTCACCCAGGAAGGCGCTCCTCAGGCATTCATCTTCGATGCTTGCCAGAACTACAAGGCAGCTGGCATCCCGCTGGTTGTTATTGCAGGTAAGGAGTACGGCACCGGTTCTTCCCGTGACTGGGCCGCAAAGGGCACCAACCTGCTCGGCGTGAAGGCTGTCATCACCGAGTCCTTCGAGCGTATTCACCGCTCGAACCTCATCGGCATGGGCGTCATACCGCTGCAGTTCCCAGAGGGCGAGTCCCACGAGTCCCTCGGCCTGGACGGCACCGAGACCTTCGACATCGAAGGCATCGCAGCTCTCAACGAGGGCGGCATCCCGAAGACCGTTCACGTCACCGCAACCAAGGAGTCTGGCGAGACCGTCGAGTTCGACGCTAAGGTCCGCATCGACACCCCAGGTGAGGCTGACTACTACCGCCACGGCGGCATTCTGCAGTATGTTCTGCGCCAGATGGTCAAGTCCTAATCGGACTGCCTCTTGGAGGATGGCTTCCTGCTAGCAAGTAAATGGTAGAAGGCAGCCGCCTCCGCTTATGGGCCGCCGGCTTTCGCCGTGCGGCCCTCCTTTATCTTATTTTGATTATTCTTATTGCACTTTTGAGGAGACTTCCATGCCTATCGTGAGCGATTCTGAGCTCAACCGACGTCGTCACGAAATCTTGGTAGGTGCCCGAAAGTGTTTTGCCGAGCATGGCTATGAGGGCGCAACCGTGCGCCTTCTGGAAGAAGCTACGGGAAAGTCGCGTGGTGCGATTTTCCACCACTTCGGTGACAAAGAATCCCTATTTCTGGCACTGGCCCAGGAAGACGCCGCTCGCCAGGCTGAAGTCGTTGCAAACAACGGTCTGGTTGAGGTGATGAGCGAAATGCTTCGCCACCCAGAGCGCCATGATTGGCTGGCCACTCGCCTCGAGGTGACTTCCATGCTCCGCACCGATCCCTCCTTTGCCATGCGTTGGCGCGACCAGCAGGAAGTCTTGGATCGGGCGGTGCGTGCACGTTTGGAGAGCAACGCCGAGCAAGGGCGCATGCGTGACGACGTCTCCATTGACACGTTGGTGCTTTATTTGGAGACCTTCATGGATGGTTTCATCAACCGTCTTGCACTAGGTGATACCGCGAACCTAGAGGCGGTTCTGGCCTTGGTCGAGCAATCTATCCGCGGCAGCCGTCCGAGAAAGCAAGCTTCTACACCAAGCTGAACCTAGATGCTAGAGACCGGGTTGGTGCCGTTGTAGAACTCCAACGGGGTGTTCGGGAACTCATCGCGTCCCACGACCTCGGCCACAACCTGTGCCACGAGCTCGCGGCTGGTCTCCTTTTCCGTGGACGGCGACTCGAGAACCTCGATGCCTTCTGCGGGTTCATCACTCAAGGCGGAAGGGCCAAGGATGAGGTAGTCGAGCTGTGAGGCATTGAGGCGATTGTCCACTGCCTTCTTGGCCTCGACGTAGGCGTACCAGGATGTGTCGTCAGGGTTAGCAGTATTGTGGGTCGCGCCAACATAGGAGATCATCACGTACTTCGGGGTGGGCTTGCCAGCTGCCTTGAGCTGCTCGAGTGCGTCGATCGTGGCAAGCGCGCCATCGCGATCCACAGCAGTTGTGAGCTCTGCTCCCCCGCGGCCGCCGTTTCCGGCGCCCCAAACCACGACGTCGTAAAGCGTGAGCAAATCTGCCCACTCGTCAACGCTGAGCTCAGTGATGTCCTTGATGACTGGGGTGGCGCCGAGTTTCTCGATCTCTGGGGCTTGGTCTCGGTTGCGGATCAGTGAGTGAATCTCGTAACCCTTCTCAGAAATAAGAGGTGCGGAGAGCAGACCGATCTTGCCGTGTCCGCCGATGTACAAAACTTTCTTAACTGTGGTCATGACGCCCCACCCTACGCTAACTGTGAGCTTGGCCCCGTTTATTGGCCGTCAGACAATTAAGAGGTGAGAAGCACTAGAATCAACTCCATGATTGCCATCATGACTGTGACCGGCGCTGATAGCACCGGGATTATTGCTTCTGTAACTACTAACCTCGCTGAGCTCGGGGTGAATATTGTCGACGTTTCGCAGACACTCATGTCCGGTTTTTTCACCATGATTCTGCGCGTGGAATTTGATGAATCTGAGGCATCGATCCAACAGATTCAAGAGCGCATGAATAAGGTGGGCGAAGACATTAACCAGTCCATCCGCGTACAGTCTGAGGCGCTGTTTACAGCGATGAATGAGATCTAAATATGCTCAATCGTTTTAATACCGTAAGTATTCTCGACACGATCGAGATGATCGACAAGTACCGTCTCGACATCCGCACGGTGACCATGGGTATCTCCTTGCTGGGATGTACGCGTTCATCCATGGATGCGACTGCCCAGGCGGTATATGACCTGGTGACTGAACGCGCAAAGCACCTGGTTGAGGTGTGCGAGGGCATCGAGGCGGAGCTCGGCATTCCGATCGTTAATAAGCGCATCTCCGTCACGCCGGTATCGCTCATCGTCGCAGGCGTCGAAGGAAACCCCGTTGAGGTGGCCAAGGCACTCGATCGCGCCGCGGCTGAGACCGGCGTGAACTTCGTCGGTGGTTATTCTGCTCTCGTGGAAAAGGGCGCTACCACCGCGGAAAAGAAGCTCATTAATTCGATCCCTGAGGCCCTGTCCACCACGGAGCTCGTGTGCTCCTCCGTAAATATCGCGTCCTCACGCGCGGGCATCAACATGAATGCCGCCAAGCGCATGGGCGAGGTCATCAAAGAGGCTGCCGAACTGACCAAGTATCAGTCGGCGATCGCCTGTGCCAAGCTGGTGGTCTTTGCAAACTCCGTGGGCGACAACCCGTTCATGGCGGGTGCCTTCCACGGCATCGAGGAACCGGATTGCGTGGTTTCCGTGGGCGTTTCCGGCCCCGGCGTGGTTGACCGTGCGTTGGGCAACCTCGAGGGTGCCACCCTGGATCAGGTTGCCGAGGAGGTCAAGAAGGCCGCGTTTAAGATCACGCGTGCTGGCCAGCTCGTGGGCAACATGGCCTCCGAGCGCCTTGGCGTTCCCTTCGGCATCATTGACCTTTCCCTGGCACCAACCGCCGAGCTCGGCGATTCCGTGGCACACATCCTGGAGCACATGGGCCTTGACCAGGTCGGTACTCATGGCACGACAGCCGCATTGGCACTGCTTAACGACGCCGTGAAGAAGGGCGGCATGATGGCATGCTCGCGCGTCGGCGGCCTTTCGGGTTCCTTCATCCCCGTCTCTGAGGACAAGGGAATGATCGACGCAGTGCGTTCCGGTGCCATCTCCATGGACAAGCTGGAAGCCATGACCGCAATCTGCTCGGTCGGCTTCGACATGATTGCGCTTCCTGGCGATACCTCTGCGGCAACGATTGCCGGCATGATTGCTGATGAAGCCGCCATCGGTGTGATGAACCATAAGACCACCGCGGTCCGCGTTATTCCAGTACCGGGGGCCAAGATTGGCGACGAAGTCAACTTTGGTGGCCTGCTCGGATACGCTCCGGTCATCCCGGTCAACACCGTGGGCAACTCCACGTTTGTCAATCGCGGCGGCTTCATCCCCGCCCCGGTCCACGGCTTCCGTAATTAATGGCGCGTGAGTAATGGTGAAAGTTTCACCCTTCACCGTTGCCCGTGCTCCACGGATTCTCATCCATGAGGTTTCGGGCGCTGCGTCAGTTCGCTAAATTCATTTCGTCTACCGTTGCGTAGGTGGCGACCTCGGCCACAAACGCGGGATCGTGGCAGGTCAATACTATTGCCGTCGATGCGGAGAGCGCGTTGTGAATGAGCCGATGGACCATCACTCTGCCACGGGCGTCGAGAAGCGTGTCCGGCTCATCAAGAATGAGAATACTGCGGCGCAGTGCCACCGCGTGCGCGACCTGCGCGACCCGCAATTGCGAAGCCGAGACGTCCAGAGGGTGCTCCTCTAGAGGCAGGTCAGGTATGAGATCTGGCTCCTGCACCCACGCTCCAATGGTGGATTCGAGCACCTGGTCCATGGGTGATTGCAGCGCCATCGCGATGCTGGGATGGGCGGGTTCATTGCTGTCGAGGCCAGCGGCTGCGCGCAGCAACGTGGTCTTGCCTGAACCGTTTCCGCCACGCAGCCACAGCACTCCTCCGGGCCGCAGCTTCAAGTCCACCGGTCCGATCTCGAAAGAGCTGGATTCCGGAGCTTTGAGGTGCCACCAGCGCCTGGGTTTCGCACCGCGCGTAGCACGCACCTGGGAAATAGTGACGCTTTCCGAAGTCGGAGCCACGCGGGCAAGGTCAAAAATGCCGTCTGCGCTGGTGTCGTGTTCAACGAGGATGACCGCGGTTTCTTTCAGCGTTCCGAGATAGCTGGCGATGCGATCGCGTGAATCGGGATCGAGGCCTGCCCACGGCTCGACCACGATGAGCACGGGTGGCTCGGCTATTGCGACCTGCGCGAGCGCAAGCCGGCGTGTTTGACCACCAGACAGGCCGGAGGGTTTGCGCGTGCCGTCGAGGGCGACGTCGCAAAGCGCCTGCTCTACCCTGGATTTCATGTTCTGCGGATCCATCCCAAGGTGTTCCAACGCAAGCGCTAGTTCTTCCCTGACTGTCTCGCGCAGGAGAGATACGTGTGCTGCCGCATCGGCGCCGATTACCGTGTCAACGCCCAAAATCTCTGCGAGTTGATGCGCAACGTCGTCGGCATTTTCGCTAAATCCCACGCGGATGGTCTTGCTTGTTCCTGGGACTAGATCCATAGCAATACTCCAAGAATACTGATGATGGGCAGTGCCCACCGTACGATGCGCTGAGCCAGGCTGTCTGGAACGGGGGCCAAAACCGTGCGCCGGCCTGGTCTGTCGAATCCGATCGCAGCTAAGGCCTGGCCCCGTTGCGCACCCTGGGTGAGCAGGCGTGCGATCACCGGGATGATGACGCGGGAGGCAACGTTGCGTATGGAAACCTGCACGCCGCTGAGGCGGTTGGCGTCGCGTACCGCGGCGATGGCGCGCGCACCCTCGGGCAGGGATTGTAGGGAGGCACCCACCACGTAGGCAGCTTTGTGGCCGAGGCGGGAGGCTTGGAGCCACTTGGCGACGTCGCTGACCTTGACTATGGCGGCAGCCCCCACGATACAGCCCATCAAGGCGGCGAAACGTAGGGAAAGTTGGCCTGAAAGAAGCAGGCCATCACTGGTGAGCAATGGGAATATACGGTCAGTGCCGTAGGGCGCGTGAATGAGCACCATCGATGCCGCGGCGGGAAGGGCAAGCACCGTGGTGGTGGCGACCACCGCTATCGAGCGTGATGCGATGGTGCCAAGTATGAGCCACATGATGAGCACAGCCGCATTGAGTAGGGGTGAATTGACGGCCACGATGAGAAGCCAGGTGGAGGCTGCGGCGCTAAAAACAGTGGCTGGGTGAATCATTAACGCGGGCGCAGGCTTTCGAGGGTGCGCTTCGGCAGTGCCTTGATTGCTGTCCACACGATGAGGAATACGATGGCCTTATCGAGCGGATCGGAGATGAAGGACTGCAGGGTCACCGAAGCGATAAGCGAGTTACCGAGCTCGCGGAAGAGCGAGACCACGGCGCCTGTTCCCAGGCCAGCGGTGCCGCCGTAAACGAATGCCGCGACGGGCGCGGCCAGCATGCCGGAGATGATTCCGATGATGGCGCCGGAAAGGACGACGGACCACCACTTCTTGAAGGCACCCTTGTTGATCGCCCAACCCGCAAGAAAACCAGTCGCAGCCGATACAGCCGCAAATGGCAGGGCTGCCGGGTTGAGAAGACCCCACACCACGGAGGATAAAGTACCCGTGGCCAGGCCAGCGATAGGGCCGGCAATGGCGGCGACGAGGATGGTACCCACGGAGTCGATGTAGAGCGGTACACCAATGGAACCGATGATCTCGCCGACGACGATGTTGAGGACCAACGCGACAGGGATGATTGCGATGGTTCGGGCGGGAAGCGCTGGCAGCGCGCCTGCAAGCAGCAAGGCGGCACCGAGCAAGTAGCCGACCAAGGTGATGAGTGCTTCAGTGGAGCCCGCGACGGACTCCCAGGAAGTCGGACGAACCAAAACGAGATAGATCCAAGTGGCTACGACGATGAGCGCACCGGCGATTACCAGGCCTTTGCGGGCTGGCGTTAAAGAGATCTGTGACATGAAACTTTCACTTTGGGAAGTAGTAGATGTACAAAGCGTTGGCAAAATTCTGCCCTATGTCACCTCGGGCAGCCCATCAATAATAAGCGCACTAAACGCGACGAGCCAAAATCCCGGCCGCACGGGTGAGCTCTGCGTGCGCGCCTACGACATCTACGGCGGTCACCACGTGTGCGTTGGCCGGCGCGTCCCAATGTCCCCGTAGGTCCGCCACGGATGTTCCGCGCAGCAACTGCGACTCAGCCTCCACGTCCACGGTGGTGGTGTGCTTAAGGAAGTCCACCTTGCCAAGCGCGATCATGCAGGTGAGCAAGTCATGGATTTGAGCTTGGTAGCCCTCCCCTTGCTCTTGATGGAACTCGAAATAGAAGCGCAGCATCTCCGGCAGGTGACGGGCCACCAGATGCTCGCCAAGCTCCGCGATGAGTCGCTCCAAGCACGGCGGCGCGATGAGGAACTGCTCGGTCACTTCCAGTGAGCACAGCGTCGCTTGGCTGCCACTTTCGCGCAAGGAGGCAAAGACCTGCTTTGCGGCATGCGGGTCTACCCAGAAGTTCCACTCCGCTGTGGGCGTGGTGTTGCCGCGGTAGTTTACTGCGCCGCCCATCACCGTCATCTGGCTGAACTTGCTCACCCCGGCTAGCGCTGCATTGGTGAGCGGACCGGTGACGATGAGCTGCACGCCCTGTTCAACAGAGTTGTTCCACAGGTCCCGCCAGTTGTAATCGGAGTGCCAGTCTGGGGCAGTGACGTAGCCCAGGCCAGCTGGGCCATGGGTTTCCGGGGTCGTTACCAGTGGAACCTCCAAGGGAACTGGGTGGCCGGGTGCCACGGGAATCTCCCCTAGCCCGCATTCGCTGAGAATGAACGCCGCGTTGCGAGCAGTGGTGTCGACGTCGATGTTGCCGGCCGTCGTGGTGACACCAACGAGTTCAATCTCGCCAACGTGGTGAAGCGCCACGAGATAAATGAGGGCAAGGGCGTCATCAATTCCGGGATCACAATCAAGCAGGATGCGGGGTGTGGTCATCGGCTAAAGACTCCTAAAAGACGAGGTTATCGAGGAATTTCTGGGCGCGCTCCGTCTGCGGGTTGTCAAAGAACGCATTGGGCTCGCCGGTCTCTACGATACGTCCTGCGTCCATGAACACAATCTGGTCCGACACTGCAATGTTTAGGCGAGCTCAACAATCTCCATGTATTCGTCGTTCCATAGATCCTCATCGCCATCAGGCATGATGATGACGCGCTCGGGCTTCAGCGCCTTGACCGCACCGGGGTCGTGTGTAACCAACACGACGGCGCCGGTGTAGGTGGAAAGTGCGTCGAGCACCTGCTCACGAGACTGCGGGTCCAGGTTGTTGGTCGGCTCATCCAGCAGCAAGACGTTTGCGCGCGAGGACACCAGGGTTGCCAGCGAAAGGCGGGTCTTCTCACCACCGGATAAGGTACCGGCGGGTTGCTCCAGCTTGTCGCCGGAGAACATAAAGGCACCGAGGAGGCCGCGGAGATCCTGTTGGCCTGCGTCCGGGCAAGCTTCAATGGTGTTCTCCCACACGGTCTTGTTCGCGTCGATGTTGTCGTGCTCTTGCGCGAAGTAGCCGATACGCAGACCATGGCCGGAAACAATGCCGCCCTCACCGTCGGTGCGTTCTACTCCCGCAAGCAGCTTCAGCAACGTGGTCTTACCAGCGCCGTTGTAACCGAGAACAACCACGCGGGAGCCCTTGTCGATGGCGAGATCGACGCCGGCAAAGACTTCCAAGGAACCGTACATCTTGGTAAGACCCTTAGCGTTCAGCGGGGTCTTGCCGCACGGCGCGGGCTCAGGGAACTTAATGTGCGCGACCTTGTCGGCCACGCGAACTTCATCCAGTTGGTTCATCATGCGGTCCGCGCGGGCAAGCATCTGCTTGGCAGCGGCCGCCTTGGTGGCCTTCGCGCCGAGTTTGGCAGCCTGCTTCTGTAGGGCCGAAGCCTTCTTCTCCGCATTGGCGCGCTCACGTCGGCGGCGAGCTTCGTCGGTAGCGCGCGCATCCAGGTACTTCTTGAATCCCATGTTGTAAATGTCGGCCTCGGCGCGCACCGCATCAAGGAACCAGATCTTGTTGCACACAGCCTCAAGGAGGTCCACATCGTGAGAGATCATAATGAGGCCGCCCTCGTGCTTGGACAAGAAGCCGCGCAGCCACGTAATGGAGTCAGCATCCAAGTGGTTAGTCGGCTCATCCAACAGCAAGGTGGTCTGGGATTTGCCCGAGCCAGTCGACGCTGCGAAGAGGATCTGCGCAAGCTCCACGCGGCGGCGCTGACCGCCGGAGAGAGTCTTCAACTGCTGGTCAAGGATGCGCTGCGGCAATCCTAAGTTGTCGCAAATCTGCGCACACTCGGCGTCGGCTTCGTATCCGCCAAGAGCGTGGTACTCCTCCTCCAGGCGGGAATACTTGCGGATGGCTTTGTCGCGGAACTTCTCATCCGTGGCAGTCTCCATCAGCTCCTGCTGCTTTGCCATACGGCGCTTGATCTCGTCCAAACCGCGGGCGGAGAGCACGCGCTCACGAGCGGTGATCTCGATATTGCCTTCACGGGAGTCCTGTGGCAGGTAACCAATGGGGCCGGAACGCGTGACAGAGCCGCCAAAGGGCTCGGTCTCCCCTGCCAGGATGCGCATCGTGGTGGTCTTGCCTGCACCGTTGCGTCCGACCAGCCCGATGCGGTCACCCGGCTGCACTCGCAGGTGCTGGCCGGGAGCGTCGAGAAGCGTACGTGCGCCCACGCGCACCTCGAAATCATTGGTCACAATCACGAGGAATCAGTCTATCAACCGGCGCTAACAGGTCATAGCTGAGCCAAAACCAGAAAACAAGAAGAGTCCCGCGGCCATTCGGCAGCGGGACTTATCAGGATGTGGAAGTTTAAATTACTCGCTTAGACTGCAAAGCCCAAAGCCTGCAGCATCTCTCGGCCTTCCTCGGTAATCATATTCGGACCCCATGGCGGCATCCAGACCCAGTTGATCTGGACGGCGTCGGCAAGCTTGTTGCCCACCACTGCGTCTTCAACCTGCTCACCAATGACATCGGTAAGCGGGCAGGCCGGCGAGGTCAGCGTCATGTTGATCATCGCTGTCTCCTTGCCGTCGACGTCCTCGAGCCAGACGTCATAGACCAGGCCCAGATCAACCACGTTGATACCGAGCTCCGGGTCAATGACGTCACGCATGTACTCGGTGATGTCGAAGACCTTGGCAATCTGTGCCTCGGTTTGGGGCGGACGGTCGCCGCCGCCATCGAAGTTGGCGTTGGCGTCCTGGTATGGATTTACTGGGTCAGACATTTATTTCTCCAGTTCATTGAGCGCTTCCACGGATGCGGCCTGGAAGGCCTTCCATCCGAGGAGAGCGCATTTAACGCGGGCGGGGAACTTTGCGACGCCGCCGAAAGCAACACCGTCGCCGATGATTTCATCATCGCCTTCGACTTCGCCACGGGAGGTCACCATCCTCTCGAACTCTTCGAGCTTTTCTTTGGCCTCAGACAAAGATTTGCCAATGATTTCCTCAGCCATCACAGAAGTCGAGGCCTGCGAAATGGAGCAGCCCTCTGCCTCATAAGAGACATCCTCAACGGTCTTGCCATCTGCGGAAAGCTTTACGCGCAAGGTGATCTCGTCCCCGCAGGACGGATTGACGTGGTGGACCTCAGACTGGCCCTCGCGCAGGCCCGCGAACTTCGGGTTCTTATAGTGGTCCAGGATGACATCCTGGTACATGGAATCTAGATTCATTTACTCCACTCCAAAGAATTCGCGTGCAGCCTTGACGGCTTCGATGAGCTTGTCCACTTCTTCCTCAGTGTTGTAGAGGTAGAAGCTAGCGCGGGCAGTCGAGTTGATGTTGCCCGCACGATGCAGCGGCCACGCGCAGTGGTGGCCAGTACGGATGGAAACACCGTGCGAATCGAGCACCTGACCCAGGTCATGCGGGTGGATACCGTCAACCACGAAGGAGATGGCACCACCGCGTTGCTCGGTGGTGGTTGGACCAACGATGCGCAGACCAGGGATCTGCTGTAAGCCTTCCAGTGCGCGAGCAGTGAGCTTCTGCTCGTGGGCGTGGATGTTTGCCATGCCCACTTCGCTCAGGAACTTGACGGCTGCGCCAAGGCCCACGACCTGGCTGGTCATCTGCGTCCCCGCCTCAAAGCGAGTAGGCGGGGCTGCAAAGGTGCTTTTTTCCATTCGGACGACCTCGATCATGGAGCCGCCGGTCAGGAATGGCGGAAGCTTTTCCAACAGCTCTGCCTTTCCGTAGAGCACGCCGACACCATTCGGGCCGCACATCTTGTGTCCCGAGAAGGCAGCGAAGTCCACGTCGAGCGCGTGGAAGTCCACGGCCATGTGCGGAACTGACTGGCAGGCATCCAAGACGACGAGAGCGTTTACGGCACGAGCGCGGCGAACCAGTTCTTCGACGTCAGCGATTGCACCCGTGACATTGGACTGGTGCGTGAACGCGACGACCTTGACGCTCTCATCAAGCTCGAGGGAATCGAGGTCGATGCGGCCATCTTCGGTCATCGAGTACCACTTCAGCGTGGCGCCGGTGCGCTGGCACAGTTCCTGCCATGGGACGAGGTTCGCGTGGTGCTCGAGCTCGGTGACGACGACGGTGTCGCCCTCCCCTACATAGAGATCACCTGCACGCTCATCCGACAGCGTGTAGGCAACCTCATTGAGGGCCTCCGTTGCGTTCTTGGTGAACGCAATCTCGTCACGGTCGGCGCCAACGAAGGCAGCGATGGCCTGGCGAGCAGACTCGTAAGCATCGTCGGCCTCTTCGGCCAGCTGGTAGGAACCACGGTGGACTGGAGCATTCGTGCCAAGCACGAACTCCTCCTCCGCCTTCCAAACTGGCAGTGGCCTTTGGGAGGTAGCTCCCGAGTCGAGGTACACCAGCGGCTTATCGCCGCGCACGGTGCGCTCGAGAATCGGGAACTGCTTCCTAATGGCAGTTACATCGAAGTTAGACATTAGCCTTCTTACTTAACAAACTGATCGTAGCCGGACTCTTCGAGCTGGTCAGCGAGCTCTGCGCCGCCGGTCTTGATGACCTGGCCGTTGGCGAAGACGTGCACAAAGTCAGGCTTGACGTAGTTGAGAATGCGCTTGTAGTGGGTGATCATCAGGATGCCGCCGTGGGTTTCCTCCTGGAAGCGGTTGATGCCCTCAGAAACAACGCGCAGAGCGTCGACGTCGAGGCCGGAGTCGGTTTCATCCATGATGGCGAACTTAGGCTTCAACAGATCCAGCTGCATAACCTCGTGGCGCTTCTTCTCACCGCCGGAGAAGCCCTCGTTAACAGCTCGGTGTGCGAAGGACTTATCGATGGAGAGCTTCTCGCGAGCCTCGGTTAGTTCCTTGTTCCACTCGCGCAGCTTCGGAGCCTCGCCACGGACAGCGGTGACAGCGGAGCGCATGAACTGAGCCATCTTGACGCCCGGGACCTCGGTTGGGTACTGCATAGCCAAGAAGAGGCCAGCGCGGGCGCGCTCGTCAACTTCCATCTCGAGGATGTTTTCGCCGTCGAGCAGGATCTCGCCCTCGGTTACTTCGTACTTCGGATGGCCGGCGATGACGTAGGACAAGGTGGATTTACCGGAGCCGTTAGGGCCCATGACAGCGTGGGTCTCGCCGGAGTTGATGGTGAGGTTAACGCCCTTGAGGATTTCCTTAGGCTCGCCGTTCTCGTCGTTCGGGAGGACCTGCGCGTGGAGGTTCTTAATTTCCAGGGTGGACATTGAGTTATACCTGCTTTCGGGGATTGTTAAGCGTTGATTTTTTCGAGCTCGTCAATGACGCGGGTTTCCAGATCCTCGCGCAAGGACTCAACCGGAATACGGGAAATGACCTCAGAGAAGAAGCCGCGGATGATGAGTCGGCGTGCCTCGGCAGCCGGAATACCGCGGGACATGAGGTAGAAGACCTCAAGATCATCGAAGCGGCCTACGGTTGCGGCGTGGCCTGCCCCCACGATCTCACCGGTCTGGATCTCCAGGTTCGGGATCGCATCGGCGCGTGCGCCTTTAGTAAGGATGAGATTGTTGTTGGTCTCGTAGGTATCGGTGTTGTTTGCATCCTGGCGGATCAGAACGTCGCCGACCCAGCAGGTACGGGCTTCTTTGCGTCCAGACTCGACAGTGCCGTCAGCCTGGTTGGTGCCCTGCAGGGCACCCTTGTAGAACACACGGGAACGGCAGTTCGGCACGGAGTGGTCCACCAGCAGACGGTTCTCGAAGTACTGTCCAGCATCTGCGAAGTAGACGCCGAGCATCTCGGCGTCGCCGCCAGGAGCTGTGAAGGCAACGCGCGGAACGATGCGCACGATCTCGCCGCCGAAGATGGCGGTGTTGTGGCGCAGAACAGAATCTCGACCCATGGAGGCGACCTGGTGGCCCAGGTGTACCGCGTTGTCTTCCCAGTCAGCGTCGACAACAACGGTGACGTTGGCGCCGTCGCCGACGATGAACTCAACGTTGTCGGCGTGGGTACCGGTACCCACGTACTTGAGCACGACTGTTACCTCGGCGTGGCGGCCAACCTGAATGGAAGTAGCACCAAAGGAGGTGACTCCCTCGCCTGCACCGGTGATGGTGATCTCGACGGGGTCGTTGACCTGTGCATCCGCATCGATGGTCACGATCTGTGCCTCCGGCATGGATGTCCATGCCTGCGCGGCAACGCGATCGGCAGGAGCGCCAGCGGTGCCCAAGCGGGCGTCATCGGGAGCAACAGTCTCAGTCGACACGCCTGCTGGGGTGGTTACGGAAATCTTCTGTGCAACGGCCGGTGCGAACTCGCCGTTGTGCAGACCGCGCAGGTGGCGCAGCGCGATGAAGCGCCAGACCTCGTCGCGGCCGTGTGGAACCGGGAAGTCATCGACGTTAAACGAGGTGAACTGGTCACCCTTCGTGACGTCAGCCGGATTGAATTCGTTGGAGGCAACCACTTAGCCCACCGATCCTTCCATCTGTAGTTCAATAAGGCGGTTGAGCTCGAGGGCGTACTCCATCGGGAGCTCCTTCGCGATTGGCTCCACGAAGCCGCGCACGATCATCGCCATTGCCTCCTCTTCCGCAATGCCGCGGGACATGAGGTAGAACAGCTGCTCCTCAGAGACCTGGGAGACAGTTGCCTCGTGGCCGAGGGTCACGTGATCATTGCGGATGTCGTTATACGGGTAGGTATCCGAACGCGAGTTGTTGTCCACGAGCAGTGCGTCGCACTCGACGTTCGCGGTGGAGTTGGAGGCGTTCGCGTTAACCTGCACCAAGCCACGATAGGCAGCGCGGCCACCGTTGCGGGCAACGGACTTCGACACGATGTTGGAGGAAGTACGCGGTGCCATGTGAACCATCTTGGAACCGGTGTCCTGGACCTGACCCTCGCCAGCGAAAGCCAGGGAGAGGACCTCGCCTTTAGCGTGCTCACCAGTCAGCCAGCAGGACGGGTACTTCATGGTGACCTTGGAACCGATGTTGCCATCGACCCATTCCATGGTGCCGCCCTCTTCGACCTTGGCACGCTGGGTAACCAGGTTGTAGACGTTGGTGGACCAGTTCTGGATGGTGGTGTAACGGCAACGTCCGCCCTTCTTGACCACAATCTCGATAACGCCGGTGTGCAGGGAGTCCGAGTTGTAAATCGGAGCGGTGCAGCCCTCGATGTAGTGAACGTAAGCGTCTTCCTCAACGATGATGAGGGTGCGCTCGAACTGACCCATGTTCTCCGTGTTGATGCGGAAATAAGCCTGGAGCGGGATGTCCACGTGAACGCCCTTCGGGACGTAGACGAAGGAGCCGCCGGACCAGCAGGCGTTGTTCAGTGCGGAGAACTTGTTGTCGCCTGCCGGAATAACGGTGCCGAAGTACTCCTGGAGGATCTCCGGGTACTCCCTAACGGCAGTGTCAGTGTCGACGAAGATGACGCCCTGTGCTTCAAGATCTTCACGGATCTTGTGGTAGACCACCTCAGACTCGTACTGAGCCGCAACACCAGAGACCAGACGCTTTTTCTCTGCATCCGGAATGCCGAGCTTGTCGTAGGTTTCCTTAATGTCGGCGGGAAGGTCATCCCACGTCTGGGCTTGCTTCTCCGTGGAACGGACGAAGTACTTGATGTTGTCGAAGTCGATAGCGGAGAGATCCGGGCCCCACGTTGGAACCGGCTTCTTGTTAAAGATGCGCAGCGCCTTCAGCCGGGATTCCAGCATCCACTCCGGCTCGTTCTTCTTCTCAGAGATATCGCGGACAACGTCCTCGCTGAGTCCTCGGTGAGCTGCCTGACCCGCTTCGTCGGAATCGTGCCAGCCGTACTCGTAACCGCCGATGGAAGAGATGATCTCGTCATCACTCATCTTGGTCTCGAGGCCTGGCGCCGGTTGTGCCTGAGTCATAACCCGCTCCTTTCGTCTAAAGATTTGTTTTCCGGTCAGGGCTGACCGGAGTCAAGGGGATGTTTGTGGTGCAGATTCCGTGGCCATCCGCAATGGAGGCCAAGGGTTGCACGTGTTTACCTAATAGGGCAGAAAAGACTTCTTGCTCAGCCTCACACAACTCCGGATGTTCCGCGGCCACGTGGGCTACGGGGCAATGGTGCTGGCAAATCTGCACACCGTTGCCCGCACTATTTACCGTGGCAGCGTAACCATGTTCATCAAGAACCTCAGCGAGTTTCTTCGCCACTTCCTTTACAGACTCGTCATCCCGCACAAGTGGTTTAACGTCTGCCAGAAGTTTCTCGAAACGTGCTTTGGCAAAGCTACGCACTGCCTCGGCACCGCCGGTCGCGCGCAGGGCGTCCAGAGCATCCGAAGCAAGCGCGTCGTAAGCATGGCCAAATTGCGCACGCCCACGGTCGGTGAGGCGGAAATGCTTGGCAGGGCGGCCACGCCCAGCCGAATGGGGCCGACGATGGACAACCTCTGTTAGCTCTTCTTCCACCAGAATGTCTAAGTGCCGGCGAATTCCGGCGGCCGAAAGACCTAGGCGCTCGCCGAGGTACGACGCCGTCACCGGGCCGTCCTTGAGGAGGAGAAGCATGACCTGGCGGCGGGTATCGCCCTCGGTGGTTCGGGTCTCTTTATCTGTGACCATGTGCTGCACCTCCTTGTTAAAAACGAACGTCTATTTTTAGACAACACTAGTGTTCCCTAATTCATTCCTAATTTCCACCAGCGCTGGTCCCGGCGTGGCGTACCTTCACCCCCGTTTGAACAGAAGGCCCGCTAAAGTGTTTCTTTATGAAACAGCGTCTCACTGCCTTCCTAACGGGTGTCCGCGAGGACCTCCCGCGTTTTGGCAGTGCGGGTTCTCGTTCCGCGCAGCTGCACGCTGATTCAGATGATGCAACGAGGGGCTCGCTTTCCGACGCCCTATATGACCTGCTCCCCGACGATCCTGAGGTTCGCCCGCGCACCTCTATTAATCAACTACGCGCCTTTTTCGTCCTGCGTTGGATGGGAACACTTGGCGCAATCCTTATCGCGGTTGGCGGCCTGGGGGCGGGCGCTCTCCCCGTGGTGGGTAATCCTTATGACAACGTTCCATTCGGCTCTTTAATGTCTCGCATGCTGCAGTCGGCCTCAGCATTGGTCTTTTTGGGTGTCGGCCTCATGGTGACCGCGTGGGTACTCATCGCGCCTTTCGTGGGCACGCCACTACGCGGTGCCCGTGGCACAAAACCTCGACGCTTGCTAACCCAAAGCCAGCTCTGGCGAACGTGGGCGGGTTGGGTCATCCCACTCATTTTCACCGCTCCCCTGTTTACGCAGGATATTTATTCCTACCTTGCTAATGGCTCCATCGTGGCCCAGGGGCTCGATCCCTATTCAGCAGGCCCCGTTCAGTTATTGGGATCGGAGGACCCACTAGCTCGCTCGGTTCCATTCATCTGGGCCAACTCGCCCTCGCCCTATGGCCCTGTGGCACTGGGCCTCGCGGCCATAGTTAGCTTGCTCACGCATAACTCGATCATCCTCGGTGTTATTGCGCATCGTATTCTCTCGTTGGCGGGCATCATTGCAGCGGGATGGGCGACCTCGCAGCTGGCACGTCGCTGCCGAGTTTCTCCAGAATCAGCGCTTTGGCTGGGTATCTTGAACCCACTGACCACCTTGCACCTAGTGGGCGGTATTCATAACGAGTCGGTGATGTTGGGGTTGGCACTCGTGGGCTTGGAACTGGGCCTGCGCGGGGTCGATAAGTTGGGCGGAAGACCCGTGTGGTTCTATTTCTTGGTCTCGGGCCTGCTCATTTCTTGCGCGGGCATGGTCAAGGTGACGGGCTTTATCGGCTTGGGTTTTGTGGGCATGGCCCTGGCCCGAGTGTTGATGCTGCGGCGCGGCTATTCCCCCCTGGGTGCCATAGCTAGCGCAACCGCAGTCCAACTCGGCATCCTCATCCTGTCCATCGGCATCGTCACACTTGCATCCGGCATCGGACTGGGCTGGATCACGGGCCAAGGCGGTGCCGCAAGCATTCGTTCTTGGCTTTCCTCTAGTACCGCCGTGGGCGTGGGCGCCGGCTTCCTAGGGATGCTTTTGGGTTTGGGCGACCACACTGAGGCAATCCTCTCCTTTACCCGCGCGGTAGGCGTGCTCGTCGCCACCGGATTCATGTTCCGCATGCTCCTTGCAACGTATCGCGGAAGCATCCATCCGATTGGCGGTCTGGGAATCTCGACGCTTGTGTTAGTCGTTTTCTTCCCTGTGGTCCACCCGTGGTACATCCTCTGGGCGGTGTTGCCGCTTGCGGCTTGGGCTAACCGGCTCATCTTCCGCCTCACTGTGGTGATTTATTCGGCCGGGATGAGCTTCTTCGTTCTCCCGCGCGGCCTTGGCCTCCCGCCCGGCACGATCGCTGTCATCTATATTTCCGCAATTGCTGCATACGTCGTGGTCATGGGGCTGTGGACTCTCCTATTACGTCGCTCAAG
Organism: Corynebacterium sp. HMSC06C06; assembly: GCF_001807295.1. Classification (NCBI taxonomy): domain Bacteria; kingdom Bacillati; phylum Actinomycetota; class Actinomycetes; order Mycobacteriales; family Corynebacteriaceae; genus Corynebacterium; species Corynebacterium sp. HMSC06C06. The sequence continues at coordinate 89,671 of NZ_KV788489.1, read as the reverse complement.
AATTAGTGTCCTAAACTAGTCCTTCGTGAATACAACTTTCGATGGATCCCCAGCTCTCGAGCTGACGGACGTAGTCAAAACCTACGGGAACAAAAGAGCCGTAGACGGGCTCAGCTTCCATGTGAATCGTGGAGAAATGCTGTGTCTGCTGGGCCCCAATGGTGCGGGTAAGACCACGACTATCGAGATGTGCGAGGGCTTTAAGAAGCCGACGTCGGGAAGCATTCGTGTCCTTGGCCTCGACCCCAGCACAAGTCCCGATGCCGTACGGGAGCGCATCGGAATCATGCTGCAAGGTGGTGGCTCTTATTCCGGAATTCGCGTCCGCGAGATGCTACAGCTTAGCGCGAAGTACAGTGCCAACCCCCTCGACCCGGATTGGCTCATCGAGAAGCTAGGACTCAAGGGTGTCGAGAAGAACACCTACCGCCGTCTCTCCGGCGGTCAGCAGCAGCGACTTTCCTTGGCGCTAGCCATCATTGGCAGGCCGGAGCTGGTCTTCCTAGACGAACCCACCGCAGGTCTCGACGCGCAGTCGCGGCTAGCTGTGTGGGATCTCATTCGTGCGCTGCGTGCAGACGGCGTAACCACTATCCTAACTACCCACCTGATGGATGAAGCGGAGGCGCTTGCCGACAGAGTGGTCATCATTGATCACGGACACATGGTGGCTCAAGGCACCACCGCCGAGCTGATGGAATCCACGGGGTCTCCACTCATTAGCTTTGAGACCTCGACCGAAGTTGACCTCGCAGCGCTGCGTGCGGCAGATCTTCCTACGGATGCCACCCGCCCACTGCACTACCGCGTCGAGACTCCGGCCACCCCGGAGGTCATCGCCCGCCTAGCGCAAGAGTTGGCACGACAATCCGTGACCTTGCGCAGCCTCGACACCACACACCGCAATCTTGAGGACGTCTTCCTTGATATCACCGGCCGCGAGCTGAGGAGTTAAGAACCATGTCACGTTTTGAACCAGGAGCTTTCACTCCCAATCCGCAGCGCGCCAGCGTATGGGCTATGGCCCGGGCACAGGGAGTCATCGAGTCAAAGCTGATGATCCGCCACGGCGAGCAACAGCTGCTCAGCATCGTCATTCCGCTCGCCCTCCTCATCGGGGCGGCCCGCATGGAGAGCGTCACCGGCCAGGGGCTCAAGGAAGTTTTCCCCATGGTCTTGGCTGTGGCCTCCACCAGTTCGGGATTTACGGGTCAGGCTATTTCTCTTGCCTTTGACCGCCGCTACGGGGCGCTAAAGAGAACCGGCGCCTCCGGTGTACCCGCATGGACAATCATCGCGGGCAAGATTGCCGCGGTCTTTTCCATGGTGTTTCTACAGGTGGTAGTGCTGGGTGGTGTTGCTTTTCTGCTAGGGCTGCGTGTTGGCCTCTCGGGGATCGTGCTCGCCTTGTTTACCCTCGTACTGGGTGTGGCTTCCTTTACTGCACTAGGTTTGCTGCTCGGCGGAACCCTAAGCTCCGAGATGGTCCTCGCGGTGGCGAACCTCATTTGGTTCATTCTCATGGGCGTTGTCGGTTGGGCTATGTATTCCCAGGGCCTCGGCAATGATGGGCTTCTTACGCTCGTTCCTACGGTCGCTATGGCAAGTGCGCTAAACGATGCCTTCAACAACGTGTTTCCTTGGCAGGAACTGTTGGTCCTTATCGCATGGGCCGGGGCGGCGTCGTTTGCAGCGGTCCGTTGGTTCCGTTTCGAAGGCTAAATGTGACTTTTGTCTTTTTCCCGGTTTCCAGCGTGAAGGGTTTCGTTCCGAGCGCACCCGCGCGGTAGTCTTTTTAACGTGAATTCCGGTAATAAAGTAACGACGTTCTTTCGCGAGGCGACGCCCACGATTAAGCAGCAGCGCCTCATCGCACTGATTCTGCTCATCTGCCAGGGTGGCATCACGGTATCGGGCGCTATTGTCCGCGTTACTGGTTCGGGCCTTGGCTGTATCACCTGGCCGGAGTGCCACCCGGGTTCGCTGGTTCCGCTGTCCGGCGCGGCGCCGTGGATCCACCAGCTCATCGAGTTTGGTAACCGCCTGCTTACCTTCGTGGTTTCCGCCGCAGCCGTGGCCGCCATCGTCGCCATGCATATGGCTCGTCGCCGTACCGAGCTAAAGGTCTATGCCTGGCTCAACCTTGCCGGTATTATGGTCCAGGCCGTCATCGGCGCCATTTCCGTGTTCCTGAAGCTCAACTGGTGGGCCGTGGCGCTGCACTTCCTGCCGTCCATGATCTTGGTGTGGCTGGCTGCAATGCTCTACTCCCGCATCCTGGAGCCCGACGATGGAACTCCTACCCGTATGTTCCCGCAGGCAATCCGCGTCATGGCAGCGATGGCAACCATCGCCCTGGCAGTCGTCTTGACCACCGGCACCATGGTTACCGGCTCCGGAGTTCACTCCGGCGACGATGGCGTTGGCATGGAAGGCCGCCTTAACGTCGACACTGAATTCATGGCTGTCGTACACGCTATGTGCATGTACGCCTACTTGGTCTTGACGCTCATCGTCGTCTTCATGCTCTACCGCTTCCGCGCCTCCGAGCTGGCCAAGAAGGCGGGCTGGGTGCTCATCGCCTGCATCTTGGTCCAATGGGGCATCGGCGTAGCTCAGTTCTACATGCACATCCCACGCTGGACTGTTCCAATCCACATCGGCATGTCTTCGGTGGTTACCGCCTTTACCGCCCTGCTCTGGGCACATGGATTACGTCGTACTGGCGGTTCGGAGAACCTTGTGACCGGTTCCCCCGCTGCCGAAGAAAAGTACGCAGCGCGTCGAGCAGCGTTGGCGCAGCGTTGACAAAGTTAGGAAGCCGCTAGCATCTTTATTCCGCTCTTCGGGCCACCCCCTCGGAGGGCGGTTTTCCTGTATATACAGGCCTCGCTGGGATAGCCTTTGTATATGTACGCAATTCAGGTCAACCAGACTGGCGGCCCAGAAGTTCTCAAGTATGTCGAGATCCCGGCCCCCACTCCCACCGAGGATCAGGTGCTTGTCGACGTCATCGTTGCCGGCGTCAACTACATCGATACCTACTACCGTGAAGGAATCTACAACGCCGCCACACCATTCGTGCTTGGACTCGAAGGCACAGGCCGAGTCGTTCACGACCCAAAGGGAGAAATCGCCGAGGGAACCATGGTCGCTTGGGACCATGCTTTTGGTTCCTACGCTGAACAGGTCTGCGTATCCCGCGACCGCATTGTTGCCGTGCCTGATGACTTCCCACCAGAGGTTGCGGGGTCAATGCTCCTGCAGGGCATGACGGCTCATTACCTGGCTAATGGGGTCTACCAGCTCGGCGAGGGAGCCTCCTGCCTGATTACTGCCGGCGCTGGCGGCGTTGGCCTCATCTTGACTCAGATGGCCAAGGCGCTGGGGGCCACCGTCTACACGGTCGTCTCCACCGATGAAAAGGAACAGCTCTCCTACGAAGCGGGTGCGGACCAAGTATTCCGCTACGGTGAGGGTCTGGCGGAGCAAGTGCGCCGCTTCAACGGCGGCCGCGGCGTCGACGTCGTCTACGACGGCGTCGGCAAAGACACCTTCAACGAGTCCCTTGAGGTTGTCCGTCCACGCGGCACCGTGGCTCTGTTTGGCGCCGCATCCGGCCCAGTCCCGCCCATGGACCCACAGTTGCTCAACAAGCATGGCTCCATCTTCCTGACACGTCCTTCGCTGGGTGCCTGGACCGCTCAGGAGGGCGAATTCCAGATGCGCGCACAGGCAGTCGTCCAAGCCGTCACAGACGGCGCCGTCACCTTCAACGTGACCGCCTCTTATCCCCTCAAGGACGCTGCTCTGGCTCACCGGGACTTGCACGCCCGCAAGACCACCGGCTCGATTGTCCTGCGCGTGCGCGAGGACAACTAGCGCAGAAATTCTAAGGCGCCGTACTTAACGTACGGCGGTACTTAACGTACGGCGCCGTTCTGCTTTCCTAAACATCCCTAGATGGCTTTTAAAACTCCCCGAGAGCTTAGAACCAGGCGGTGGACCAACCCAGCATGCTGCCGATGGATTCCAAACCGAGCACGGCATCAATAGACAGGCCGATGAAGAGAACCGAAAGATAGTTGTTGGAGTAGATAAACAAGCGCATCGGCTTGACCTTCGCGCCGTTCTTCACGCCCTTATGCAGAGCTATAGCAATCCACAGGAAGACTGCACCTGAGACCACTGCGGCAACGAGGTAAATCCACGAGGCAGCCGGAATGATGAGGAAAGTCACGATGACGGTGCCAACGGTGTACCAGACGATCTGGCGGGTGACTTCCACCTCTGGTGCCACGACGGGCAGCATCGGCACGCCTGCCTTGCGGTAGTCCTCCTTATACTTCATGGCCAGCGCCCACGTGTGCGGCGGGGTCCAGAAGAAGATGATGAGGAACAGGACGATGGCCTGCCACCACTTGTCCGGCTCGCCGGCCGGGGCGTTGTCGCGGATGACCGCCCAGCCGACCATTGCCGGCATACAGCCTGCGAGGCCACCCCAGACGATGTTCTGGGAGTTTCGCATTTTCAAGAACTTCGTATAGACGAACACGTAGAAGAAGTTCGTCAGGATCACGAAGAAGGCCGCAAGCCACGAGTGCGCGAGTACGCCCAGCCAGAAAACGGAAAGAAACAGCATGATCCACGCGAAGATGGCTGCGTTACGGCGCGAAATCTTGGCGCGCACCAGCGGCCTTGCACGCGTGCGCTGCATCTTCTGGTCGATCTCATAGTCAACAACGTTGTTAAAGGTATGAGCAGCCGCCGCGCCCATCCAGCCGCCGAAGATGGTGGACAGAATCAGCCAGAAGTTATCCGTCACGGACTCGATTCCACGCTGTGCCTGGAGCATCGCCGGGATTGCGGCAACAAGGAGGAGCTCAATGATCCTCGGCTTCGTCAGCGCAAAATAGGCCTTGATCGTCTCCAAGGATTATTCCTCCAGTATCTGGCATGGGTGTATTTCAGCTGCCTGGGTAAGAGGCCGCAATGTAGTAGTCGGCTATTCGGCTTAAATAGTTCCCACGCGCGGCCGTGGCGTCTTAACCATGCCAGCCTACAGTTTCTCAGACAGTTTCAATAATCCGCCACGGGCAAATGAAAATCTCGTCACTGACAAATCAAAACCTCTAGACTTGAGGGGTCAATGAACATTCGAACCTAAAAGTGAGGCTTCCCACAGTGTCGCAAGAAAAGCTGTCCCCAGAACTGCAGGCCATGGTTGAACGCCGTTACCCGGCTGACTGGACCGACGTGGATACTCGCGCAGTAGATACTGTCCGTGTCCTGGCCGCGGACGCCGTCCAGAAGTGCGGTTCCGGCCACCCGGGTACCGCGATGTCGCTGGCGCCCCTCGCCTACACGCTCTACCAGCGCGTCATTAATCACGACCCTAACGATGTGAAGTGGGCTGGCCGTGACCGCTTTGTCCTCTCCGTTGGCCACTCCTCGCTGACCCAGTACATCCAGCTTTACCTCGGCGGCTTCGGTCTCGAGCTTGATGACCTCAAGTCCCTGCGTACCTGGGGCTCGCTGACCCCGGGCCACCCGGAGGTTAACCACACCGATGGTGTTGAAATCACCACCGGCCCGCTCGGCCAGGGCCTGGCCTCCGCAGTGGGCATGGCCATGGCTTCCCGCAAGGAGCGCGGCCTTTTCGACGCGTCCGCACCCGCAGGCGAGTCCCCTTTCGATCACCACGTCTACGTCATCGCGTCCGATGGTGACCTGCAAGAGGGCGTTACCGCAGAGGCCTCTTCCCTCGCGGGGACGCAGAAGCTCGGCAACCTGATCGTGTTCTGGGATGACAACCGCATCTCCATCGAGGACGATACGAACATCGCGTTCAACGAGGACGTCGTCAAGCGCTACGAGGCATATGGCTGGCACGTACAGACCGTGGAATCCGGCGAAGACGTCGTAGCCCTCGAAGCCGCTGCCAAGGCTGCGCGTGAGGAGACCGAGCGTCCTTCCTTCATCCGCGTCAAGACCGTCATCGGTTACCCGGCACCGAACAAGATGAACACCGGCGGCGTACACGGTGCCGCCTTGGGTGACGACGAGGTCGCCGCAACCAAGGAAGTCTTAGGCTTCGACCCAGCACAGACCTTCGAGGTCTCCGACGAGGTCATCAACCACACCCGCAAGCTGCGCGAGCGCGGTGCTCAGGCCCACGCCGAGTGGCAGGAAAAATTCGATGCTTGGGCTTCCGCTAATCCGGAGGCAAAGGCCCTCTTCGACCGCATGCAGGCCCGCGAACTGCCAGAGAACTTTGATGCTGAGCTTCCGACCTGGGATGCCGGCGAATCCGTAGCCACCCGTAAAGCTTCTGAAGCTACCATTCAGGCACTGGCTGCTGCTGTACCGGAGATGTGGGGCGGCTCCGCTGACCTTGCAGGCTCCAACAACACCGTTATCAAGGGTGCCGAGTCCTTCGGCCCAGAGTCCATCACCACTGGCGCTTGGAATGCCCAGCCATACGGCCGCAACCTCCACTTTGGTATCCGTGAGCACGCCATGTCCGCCATCATGAACGGCATCGCCCTACACGGAAACACCCGCGTGTACGGCGGTACCTTCCTCATCTTCTCTGAGTACCAGTACCCTGCCGTTCGCCTAGGCGCCTTGATGTCTACTGACACCTACTACGTGTGGACCCACGACTCCATTGGCTTGGGCGAGGACGGCCCGACCCACCAGCCGGTAGAAACGCTCGCCGCACTGCGCGCTATTCCGAACCTCTCCGTCATCCGTCCGGCAGACGCCAACGAGACCGCGCAGGCATGGGCCGCTGCATTCGAGTACAAAGCTGCTCCAAAGGGCCTGGCGCTGTCCCGCCAGAACCTGCCTGTTCTCGAGGGCACCAAGGAGAAGGCACGCGACGGCGTTCGCCGCGGCGCTTACGTTCTGGTCGAAGGTTCCAAGGAAACGCCAGACGTCATCCTCATGGCAACCGGTTCCGAGGTTAAGCTCGCGGTCGAGGCAGCCCAACAGCTCGAATCCGAGGGCACCGCAGCCCGCGTCGTTTCGGCTCCGTGCCTTGAGTGGTTCGACGAGCAGGACGACGCCTACCGCGAGTCCATTCTGCCTTCCGCTGTCCGCGCCCGCGTCTCCGTCGAGGCAGGCCTGGCAATGCCATGGCACAAGTACACCGGCACCTTCGGCCGCAATGTCTCCCTCGAGCACTTCGGCGCTTCTGCCCCAGCAGAGGAGCTCTTTGAGAAGTTCGGCTTCACTACCGCTGCGGTAGTCGACGCCGCCCACGAATCCATCACCGCAAGCAAGTAAGGAAAGCATGTCTCACATTGACGAACTAGCACAGCTCGGTACCTCCACGTGGCTCGACGACCTCTCCCGCGAGAGGCTGGAGTCCGGCAACTTGGCGGAGATCATCAAGACCAAGTCCATCGTGGGTGTTACCACCAACCCGGCAATCTTCGCGGCAGCGATGTCGAAGGGCACCGCGTACGATTCCGCGATTGCTGCGTTGAAGGAAGAGGGCGCCAAGGCTGACGACGCCGTCTACTCCCTGGCGATCGACGACGTCGCCAATGCATGCGATCTCTTCGCCGGCATCTACAAGGCATCTGAAGGCCGCGACGGCCGCGTGTCCATCGAGGTGGATCCGCGCATTTCTGCAGATACCCAGGCCACCATCCAGCAGGCTCGTGAGCTGTGGGCGCGCGTCAACCGCCCGAACCTGATGATCAAGATTCCGGCAACGGACGGCTCGCTGCCGGCTATCGCAGACGCGCTTGCCGACGGCATCTCGGTCAACGTCACCTTGAACTTCTCCGTGGAGCGCTACGCCCAGGTCATCGATGCGTTCAAAAAGGGCATCAAGCGCGCTGCTGAGGCAGGTCATGACGTATCCAAGATTCACTCGGTCGCGTCCTTCTTCGTTTCCCGTCTAGATACTGAGGTGGACAAGCGCCTCGAGACCATCGGCACGCCGGAAGCTCTCGCGGCTCGTGGCAAAGCCGGCGTCGCCAATGCGCAGCGTGCTTACGCCCTTTTCGAGGAAGAATTGCTCAACTCGGACGATCTTCCAGAGGGCGCAAACGTGCAGCGCCCACTGTGGGCATCTACCGGCGTAAAGAACCCGGAGTACCCAGCAACGCTGTACGTTTCCGAGCTTGCTGGCCCGCACACGGTCAACACCATGCCGGAGAAAACCATTGATGCGGTCCTTTCCGAAGGTAACCTGCACGGTGACACCCTCTCCGGCGCAAAGGCTGAAGCAGATGCGGTATTCGCTGAGCTCGAGGGTTTGGGCATCGACTTCCAGGACGTGTTCGCAGTGCTGGAGAAGGAAGGCGTCGACAAGTTCGTCGCGGCTTGGGATGAGCTGCTCGAATCCATGGCTGCTCGCCTTTAACTAAAGAATTCTTCGCCTTGCGCCCCGCTGACTAACCTCAGCGGGGCGCTTGTCGCTAGAATGTGTCGCTGGACAAAGATTTGGGAAAGGAACCCCTGTGACGGAATCGAGCGCCTGGGTAAATCCACTGCGCAACGAGAAGGATAAGCGCCTCCCGCGCATCGCCGGCCCTTCCGGCATGGTTATCTTCGGTGTAACCGGCGACCTCGCCTACAAAAAGCTGCTGCCAGCTATCTACGACCTTGCCAACCGCGGCCTCTTGCCCGCGGGCTTTACTTTGGTAGGCTACGGACGCCGCGACTGGGACAAGGACGCTTTTGCCGAGTATGTGCTGGGAGCCGTCACGGCTGGCGCCCGCACCAAGTTCAACGAACATGTTTGGCAGCACCTAGTCCAAGGTATTGAGTTCGTGCATGGCGCTTTTGACGACGCTGGCTTCGACGGCCTTTCTGCTCGCCTCGCGGAGCTCGATACCTCACGCGGTACCGGCGGCAACTGGGCTTATTACTTGTCTGTCCCACCAGAGTTCTTCTCGAGCATCTGCCACCAACTCGAGCGTGTGGGTATGGCGAACAGCGCTGACGACTCGTGGCGCCGCGTCATTATTGAAAAACCTTTCGGTCACAACCAGGAATCCGCGCGCAAGCTCAACGAAATCGTCAATGCAGTGTTCCCCGAGTCCTCGGTCTTCCGTATTGACCACTACTTGGGCAAGGAAACCGTACAAAACATCATGGCTCTGCGCTTTGCCAACCAGATTTTCGAGCCGATGTGGAACGCGCATTACATCGACCACGTGCAGATTACGATGGCTGAGGACATCGGCCTCGGTGGCCGCGCTGGCTACTACGACGGAATCGGCGCTGCCCGTGACGTCATCCAGAACCACCTGCTGCAGCTGCTCGCGCTCGTTGCAATGGAGGAACCATCCTCATTCGAGCCGGAAGCTCTGCAGGCCGAAAAGATCAAGGTGCTGCGTGCGACGCAGCCGGTGCACCCGCTGAACAAAACCACTGCCCGCGGACAGTACTCGGCCGGCTGGCAGGGCTCTGAGTACGTGCGCGGGCTTCGCGAAGAGGAGGGATTCGATCCTGCCTCCACAACCGAGACTTATGCTGCCTGCACCCTCGAGGTAAATTCGCGCCGCTGGGCAGGTGTTCCTTTCTACCTGCGCACCGGCAAGCGCCTGGGCCGTCGCGTCACGGAGATCGCTTTAGTCTTCAAGACCGCGCCGCACCAGCCTTTCCACAAGGGCCAAGCCGAGTCGCTGGGGCAGAACGCCGTGGTCATCCGTGTCCAGCCTGACGAGGGCGTTACCATGCGCTTCGGCTCGAAGGTGCCTGGTTCCACCATGGAGGTTCGCGATGTGAACATGGACTTTGCCTACGCGGAGGCCTTCACTGAAGAGTCCCCCGAAGCCTACGAGCGTCTCATCCTCGATGCCCTCCTCGACGAGTCCTCACTCTTCCCCACCAACGAAGAGGTTGAGCTGTCCTGGTCCATCCTCGATCCCATCATCCAGTACTGGTCCAAAGCTGGCCAACCTGAGGAATACCCCGCGGGAACGTGGGGCCCTGAGTCTGCCAATACGATGTTGCGCCGCCGGGGCCACTCCTGGCGCCGACCATAAGGAGAAGAAGCGTTGATTATTCCATTGCCTGACACCACGACGCGCAAGATCTCCAAGAAACTCGTTGAGGCCCAAGAACACTACACCTTGACCACCGGCCGCGTGCTGACCCTAATCGTTGCTGCCAACGAAGACGACGACATCGAGGCGATTCTTTCCTCCGTGCGCGACGCCTCCCATGAGCACCCGTCACGCGTGCTCGTGGTCATTGCTGGTTCCCACGAGGAAGAAACTCATCTCGATGCCGAGCTACGCGTCGGCGGCGAGGCTGGTGCTTCGGAGATCGTGGTCATGCACTTGAAGGGAGCTCTGTCTGCGCAGGCCGAATCCGTAGTCACTCCGCTGCTACTCCCGGATACCCCGATTGTGGCGTGGTGGCCCACGAAGTGCCCGGAGCACCCTGCCCGCAGCCCGATTGGCAAGCTCGCGCAGCGCCGTATTACCAACGTGGCCTATGGCGAGGGCGCAACGCACGAAGAACTGATGCAGCTCTCCCACGGGTACACCCCGGGTGATTCTGATATGTCCTGGGCCGCCATTACGCTGTGGCGCGGAATCGTGGCCTCGGCCCTAGACCGCCACCCTCATGAACCGGTCGAGTCAGTAGAAGTATGCGGGGCACAACTCAACCCAGCAGCGGACTTTGCTGCAGGCTGGCTTCTCGACGCCCTGAGCGTTCCAGTACACCGCAACGTCACGCAGTCGCCGGAAAAGGGTTCCTTCCCCATTCATTCTTTGCGCTTCAACCGCGTATCTTCCCACGTCACTGTGGAAGTGGTCGACGCAGAAACTGTACGCGTACAAGTTCCTGGCTCTCCAGATTCTTTGGTCTCTTTGGGCATCCGTTCACAGGCGGAGGTCATTTCTGAAGAGCTACGTCATCTCGATTCGGACAAGACATACGCGCATACGCTTCGAGCTTTGCCGCGCGTGGACTACAGTTAGCCCTACTACTATTTTTTGACCCTTAAGGATCTCACTGACATGGTCACTCTTCACCGCGTGAGCGATGTAGACGAACTCATATCCTCTGCCGCCCTTAAATTCATCGACGTCGTGACGGCGATTCAGGCCCCGGGCGGCGGCCTCCACAACGATGGCGTTGCCCGCGTGGTTCTCACTGGCGGCGGCGCTGGCATAGGAACACTCCGCGAACTGGCTCGCCTTGATGCGGCAGCACATGGCCAGAGTGAGGACTACCCTGCTCTGGCAATTGACTGGACTCGCGTCCACGTATTCTTCGGTGATGAGCGAAATGTCCCAGTTTCTGATCCTGATTCCAATGAGGGTCAAGCCCGTGCTGCTCTTCTCCACGCGGTGGGCATTCCTGAGCAACACATCCATGGTCTCGATTTAGGCGCCATCGCCATGGAGCATGCCGCTAAGGCATATGCCGGCGAGATTGCCGAATTCGCCCCAAACGGCTTCGACCTTCACTTGTTGGGCATGGGCGGCGAGGGGCACATCAACTCGATGTTCCCGCACTCCCCTGCGGTCCTCGAGGAGGAGGAACTCGTTGTGGCAGTTCACGACTCTCCGAAGCCCCCGGCAGAGCGGGTTACTTTGACCCTCCCTGCGGTTAACCGTTCCCAGCGGGTGTGGTTCCTAGTGTCCGGTGCTGAAAAGGCTGAGGCTGCGTCTCACATCGTTAAGGGCTCTCCTGCTGCGGAGTGGCCGGCTGCTGGTGCACACGGAACCCAGGAGACAATCCTCTTCCTGTCCGATGACGCAGCGGGTGAACTCTAACAACTCGTTGAGAGATCTGCGTATCTGCCAACGAAGCGCCTCCGCAAGCGCTTTGTGAGCCTTTCGTTGGCAGTTATGCACGTTTTAGGGTGGGATATACCGATAGCACGGAGCCCGACAGCTCCGAAGTTAGGCATAGAAAAAGCCCGCGTTGACCATCAACAGTCAACGCGGGCTTTTTCTTACGCGATTATACGCCGAATGCCTGGATCAAGTTCAGCGCAACGATGCACGCCAACCAGATAATCACCATGACAATGGTGTAGCGGTCCAAGTTCTTCTCCACGACCGTGGAGCCCGAAAGGTTGGACTGGACGCCTCCACCGAAAAGGCTGGACAGACCGCCACCCTTACCCTTGTGCAGGAGAACAAAGATAGACATGAGGATCGCGGCAATCACCAGGATGATTTCCAGGGCCAAGATCATAGGATCGTTCCTCTCAAACTTTATTAATTAACTCCGGACAACTTTACACCACGACGTGGGCCGGACGACATTCCGACCCACGCCTAGGTTCCAGAGTTAAACTGCAGTCGACGCGTTCGCAGCGAGCTTGGCGAATTCGTCACCAACGAGTGATGCTCCGCCGACCAGGCCGCCGTCAACGTCCGGCTTACCCACAATCTCGGCCACGGAATCAACCTTGACAGAGCCACCGTAGAGGATGCGGATGCCCTCTGCTACCTCATCGCCAGCAAGCTCGCGGACGAGGTCACGGATTGCCGCACATACTTCCTGTGCATCGTCAGCCGAAGCAACCTTGCCAGTACCGATAGCCCACACTGGTTCGTAGGCAACGACGGTCTTGGAAAGATCCTCAGCGCTCAGGCCAGCGAGGGAATTGCGGGTCTGATTGACCACGTAGTCAACGTGGGTGCCAGCTTCACGGACATCGAGCGGCTCGCCAACGCAGACGATCGGGCTGATGCCGTTCTTCAGCGCAGCAGCAGCCTTCTCTGCGACGAGCTCGTCGGTCTCACCGTGGTACTCGCGGCGCTCGGAGTGGCCAACGACAACCCAGGTGCAGCCGAGTGCGGAGAGCATCTTGCCGGAGACTTCGCCGGTGTAGGCGCCGGACTCGTGCTTGGAGATGTCCTGAGCACCGTAGGTCAGCTCGAGCTTGTCGCCCTCAGAGAGAGTCTGCAAGGTGCGCAGGTCGGTGAACGGAACCATGAAGGCAACGTCGACCTTCTCGTAGTAGTCCTTTGGAAGGGAGAAGTCGAACTTCTGGATGGAAGCGATTGCTTCCTTGTGGTCGAGGTTCATCTTCCAGTTGCCGGCGATAAGTGGCTTACGTGCCATAGTGGGAAATTCCTTTCTTAAAGAGTTTAGTGGCTCGATTAGGACTGTAGAACCGATACGCCCGGCAGCTCCTTGCCCTCAAGGAACTCGAGGGAAGCGCCACCACCGGTAGAGATGTGGGAGAAGCCGTCCTCATCAAGGCCAAGGAGTCGGACGGAAGCGGCGGAGTCGCCACCACCGACAACAGTGAAGGAGCCGTTGTTCTTAGTTGCATCGATAATGGACCGAGCGACGCCAGCGGTGCCCTTGGAGAATGCCTCCATCTCGAACACACCCATTGGGCCGTTCCAGAAGACGGTCTTGGAGGAAGCAATCACCTTGTCGAATTCCTTTACGGACTCTGGCCCGATGTCCAGGGACTGCCAGCCCTCTGGGATGCCGTCGAGTGCGACGACCTTGTTCTCTGCGTTTGCGTCGAACTCGGTTGCAGCGATCAGATCAACTGGCAGGACAATCTTGTCGCCGAAGCGCTCAAGGAGGTCCTTGCAGTTGTCGATCTGGTCTTCCTGCAGAAGGGAGTTCTGGACGTTGTAGCCCTTAGCTGCTAGCAGGGTGTAGCACATGCCGCCGCCGATGATGACCTTGTCTGCCTTGCCAGCAAGAGCCTCAATGACTCCGAGCTTGTCGGAGACCTTGGCGCCGCCGAGCACAACGACGTATGGGGACTCAGGCTTTTCAGCAACTGCAGCGAGAGTCTCTACCTCTTTCTGCACGAGCTTGCCGGCGTATGCGGGCAGGCGCTTGGCGACGTCGTACACAGAAGCCTGTGCACGGTGGACAACACCGAAACCGTCGGAGACGAATGCACCATTGTCAGCGGCAAGGGCAACGAGCTCGTCTGCGAAAGCACCGCGCTCTGCCTCGTCCTTAGAGGTCTCACGCGGGTCGAAGCGGACGTTTTCGATGAGCATTACGTCGCCATCGTTGAGGCCGTTGGCACGCTCGTGAGCGTCTTCACCGGTGACGTCGCCAGCAAGTGCGACGTACTGGCCGAGAGCCTCGGAAAGAGCCTCAGCCACAGGAGCCAGGGAGTACTTCGGGTTGACCTCACCCTTAGGGCGGCCAAGGTGTGCGGACAGGATAACCTTGGCGCCGCCCTCGATGAGTGCCTTGATGGTAGGCAGCGAAGCGGTGATGCGTCCGGAGTCGGTGATGTTACCCTCATCGTCCAGTGGGACGTTGAAGTCGGAGCGGACGAGTACGTGGCGGGACTCAACGCCTTCGGCGATGAGATCATCTAGGGTCTTGAAAGCCATAATTTTCTCCTTAATCGATTTTTAAAAAGAGTTCTATATAAGAATACCGGCCCACGCCTAGCCCAAGTGGGCAAAGTGTGGGCCGGTTAATCATCCAAGTGAGGTCTTTAGGACTCGCAGCGGATTAGAGCTTGGAAGCGACCAGGGAGGTGGTGCGTACGAGCTGGTTGGTGTAGCCCCACTCGTTGTCGTACCAGCCGAGAACCTTAACCAGGTTGCCGTTGGAAACCTTGGTTACGCCAGCATCGAAGATGCAGCCGTGCGGGTCGGTGATGATGTCGGTGGAGACGATTGGGTCCTCGGTGTAAGCCAGGGTCTCGCCGAACTCGCCGACAGCAGCTTCCTTGATTGCAGCGTTGACTTCTTCAACGGTGACGTCGCGGGAAGCGGTGAAGGTCAGGTCTGTTGCGGAACCCGTGATGGTCGGAACACGCATTGCGTAGCCGTCCAGCTTGCCCTCGAGTTCAGGCAGAACCAGAGCAACAGCCTTAGCTGCACCGGTGGAGGTAGGAACCATGTTCACAGCAGCGGCGCGTGCACGGCGTGGGTCCTTGTGAGGAGCGTCCTGGATGCGCTGGTCACCGGTGTAGGAGTGAACGGTGGTCATGAGGCCCTTCTCGATGCCGAACTTGTCGTTGAGAACCTTAGCCATCGGAGCTAGGCAGTTGGTGGTGCAAGATGCTGCGGAGATGACGTTGTGGTTTGCAGGGTCGTAAGAATCGGAGTTGACGCCGTAAACGAATGTTGCGTCCACGTTCTTAGCAGGTGCAGAGATGATGACCTTCTTTGCGCCAGCCTCGATGTGAGCCTTTGCAGCCTCACCGTCGGTGAAGAAGCCGGTGGACTCAACAACGATGTCAACGTTGTGGTCGGACCACTTTAGGTTCTTTGGATCGCGCTCTGCGGAGACTGCGATGCGGTGGCCGTTGACGGTGATAGACCCATCGTCGAAGGAGATTTCGCCATCGAAACGGCCCAGCACGGAGTCGTACTTCAGCAGGTTTGCGAGGGTGCCGTTATCGGTCAGGTCGTTGACTGCAACAACCTCGAGGTCGGTGTTGCCCTGAGCAACTGCGCGGAAGAAGTTGCGGCCGATGCGGCCAAAGCCATTGATGCCTACGCGGATGGTCACTGTTATTTCTCCTCTTAAAATCGAGTAAACGTTCGTGTGGGTCCGAGGCATCTCCTCTAGTTCTGCCTGGTGCGAAGAACCTCGGTGAGTTTTCCCAACACGGCCGATAGTACCGAGCAAACATAGTGCGTGCAGCGGCTGAGCGCGGGTGCAGAAAGTTGAATGCCGAAACCAGAAAAGAGGCGTACAATATTGCAACCAGTGTCTAAGCGCTTGGTAAATATGCGCAGGAATTCACCCGCTTTTGCCCGTATATGTTGTTTTATGTTGATAAAGGTGGGATATGTCACTCCCCCAGCTTAACGGCAGACGATCAGCAATAACGGCGAATTTTACGGCAAGAAAATTAGCTTCACTGCCCCGAATGTGACCGTTTTGCCCAATCAAAAACCGCCCCATCCGATCGGACAGGGCGGCAAGCAATACTGAATCGAACTAACCCAAATACATTTAGGACTGGTCGAAAAGATCCTCCGTCACTGAGTCATTGGTGTCGGGAATCTGCAATTCTTCCGCCCGTTTGTCAGCCATCGAAAGCAGGCGGCGAATGCGGCCGGCCACCGCGTCCTTGGTCATGGGCGGATCTGCGAGGCGACCTAGCTCCTCGAGGGAGGCTTCACGGTGCTGTACACGCAGACGTCCGGCATCGGCAAGATGTTCTGGCACGTCATCGCCCAAGATCTCCATCGCACGTTCTACTCGAGCCGCTGCGGTGACTGCGGCGCGCGCCGATCTACGAAGGTTTGCGTCGTCGAAATTGTCCAAGCGCTTCGAGGTATCGTGTGCCTCGCGCCTTACGCGCTTCTTCTCCCACGTCAAACGAGTTTCTTGCGCACCCATTCGGGTCAGCAAAGCGCCAATGGCGTCGCCGTCACGCACGACCACACGGTCTGCCCCCCGGGTTTCTTTCGTCTTAGCGGCGATACCAAGGCGTCGCGCGCACCCCACAAGGGCAAGCGCCGCCTCTTGGCAAGGGCACAATACTTCCAGAGTGGAAGAACGACCAGGCTCGGTCAACGCTCCCTGCGCCAAGAATGCGCCACGCCATGCGGCTTCGCTATCAGCAATCGAGCCGGAGATCACCTGCGGAGGCAATCCCACCACGGGATGGCCTGAGCGGGTAATAAGTCCGAGACGTCTAGTTAACTCTTTTGCCCCTGTAGCAATACGCAGCTGAACCCGCGATTTCTTCTGTGAAGTCGCGGGCCCTACGACGTGAGTGCCGACCTTGACCCCGAAGAGTTCTTCAAGTCCATCAACAAAGCGGTCAGCAATACGCTGATTATCAAGCTCAACCTCATAAGCCATCTGATCGCCGCTAATGGTTAACTCGCCGGCAAAGCGCAAAATGGCTGAAATCTCCGCAGCTCGTGCGGATTGGCGCGGAACCGAGACTTCAGTGAGTTCGTCCTTGACCTGATCGGTCAATGAAGCAGACAAAGTCTTTGCCCCTTTCATAAAAGCATTGGAGCGTGTGCCAAGAAGCACACGGCAGGATTTATAGTTTAGCGAGATAGGTTCAATGCCGACATTTCAGGCCTCTTAGCCCTTAACAAGCTCGCCCAGAGCAACCGACAGCTTCTCCGGGTCATGTTTGTTTGTACTTGCTCCATTTCCGTCTCTTTGGCTAAGGTCCGCGAAGGACGCTTTAGCACCCAAAACGCTCGCGGCGCGTTGCAGATAGACCCGCTCACTTTCGCTCGGGATTGCGCCTTCGTCCACCAAAACTCGGTCGATTCGTAGATTAGGCGCGTGTTGAGCCAAAACGTGTAAGTGCCTCTCCGCAGAAAAGCCATGCGTCTCCCCTGGCTCAGCCGACAAGTTGAGTACCACAACGCGCAGCGCATGGGAATTACGGACTGTATCGACAATTTCCGGGACCAACACATGCGGCAGAACCGAGCTAAACCAAGAGCCGGGGCCGATGGTGATGAGGTCGGCGTCGGCAAGCGCGGCGACAGCCTCGGGATTTGCTTCGGGGCACTCAGGAAGGATCCTTACTCTTCGAACTTGACCCGGAGTCGATGCCACCGCGACCTGCCCGCGGACGGCCCGCATAACTCGAGGATCGTCATCCAATCCGGCAACCTCAGCTTCGATATCGAGAGGCTGATTAACCACGGGAAGCACTCGGCCGTGGGACTCAGTGAGCACCGCTACCGCGTCCAGAGCGGCCTGATAATCGCCGAGAACGTCGGTAAGCCCGGCAATGAGCAGATTACCCACCGCATGACCGGCCATGGCCCCGTTACCGCCGAATCGATGCTGGAGAGTCTGCGCCCACATCTTGCCTGCTTCGGTATTGCCAGACAGGGCCGCCAACGCCATCCGGAGGTCTCCGGGCGGAATGATGTCGAGCTCACGGCGAAGACGGCCAGAAGAACCACCGTCATCTGCGACCGTGACGATTGCCGAGATTCGTTCAGCATTACTCATTCGCGCGGCTAGCAGGGTTTGGTAAAGGCCGTGACCGCCACCCAGGCATGCCATGTGTGAAAATCGAGTCATTGGTTCTAAAAGAGCTTTCCGGGTAATGAGATACGGGCGAGATTAATCCCGCGCAATGTCGCGGTGGAGGGTATTGACATCCAGATCTTCTCGCTGACGCAAGCGGCGAGCAATCTCCTCTGACACAGCGACGGAGCGGTGATGTCCACCTGTACACCCGACGCCCACGGTTATGAAGTTTTTGCCCTCGTGGCGGTAACCAGCGAGCATGGTCTCAAACATCTCCAAGAAATGCTCGATGAAGTTCTCTGCAGCAGGGTGGGCGAGGACGTAATCAGAGACAGGTTCATCGGTGCCTCGATATCCGCGTAGTTCCGGAACCCAATAAGGGTTGGGAAGGAATCGCACGTCGACGACCAAATCCGCGTCTCGTGGGGAGCCGTGTTTGAAGCCGAACGACTCAACGGTGACGTGCTGGGTGTCCTTGCTCATGTCACCAAATGCTGCTTCGATGGCACGACGCAGATCATGAATTGACAGGTTTGTGGTGTCGATGATGATGTCGGCGCGCTCGCGCACCTCAGCCACAACCTGGCGCTCTCTCTGGATGCCGGCCTTGAGCGTGTCATCGCCCTGCAGCGGATGCGTGCGACGAACAGAATCAAAACGGCGGATCAGCACGTCATCGCGCGCATCGAGAAACAGAACCGTGGGCTTCATGCCCAACTGCGTGACCTCATCAATGGTCTCCAGCAGTGAACCATGAAACATGCGGGAGCGCACATCGGTTACCGCAGCAACCTTCTTGACCTTCGTCTCTTCCAAGGAACACAGCTTTAGAAGATCCACAATGGCTTTTGGCGGGATGTTATGGGCCACGTAGTAGCCCTTGTCCTCGAGAACCTTAGCTGCCGAGGTGAGGCCGCCGCCGGACATTCCAGTAATGAAGACCGGCGGTGTTTCTAAGTGCGTCATAGCAACCATCTTAACGCGCCACAGCTGGAAGGTTCCTGAAGATTCCTAACTATGCAGGTGTTCAAAAACTACGCTGGCCAACTTGGGGCCAAAGCCCTTTACGGCGGCAATTTGCTCGACGCTAGCCTCTTTCAGCTTCTTCACCGAGCCAAAGTGCTTGACCAGGTCAGTCCTGCGCTGTGGACCCAACCCAGGCACACTGTCCAGCACGGAAGAACGCATGCGTTTGGAGCGCTGCTGGCGGTGATACGTAATGGCGAAGCGGTGAGCCTCGTCGCGGATCTGTTGCAGCAAGAACAACGCCTGGGAGTTTCGCGGCAAGATAACTGGCTCATCGTCACCGGGAACCCAGATCTCTTCCAAGCGCTTGGCCAAGCCGACGAGAGTGACGTCGGCAATGCCCAGCTCGTCAAAGACTTCCTGGGCAGCGGCTACCTGCGGCGCACCGCCATCAACGATGAAGAGCTGCGGCGGATACGCGAAGCGACGCCCAGCTTCAGCAGACTCTTCCGTCACTTTCTCGTCAGCGAAGGTCGACTCCTCCACCTCTTCGTCTGGGTTGGCCAGCTTGTCTTCATTGTGTCGCTTAAAGCGACGCCGCGTGACCTCAGCGATGGAGCCGACATCGTCCGAGCGGCCGTCGCCAGCTGCTTCCTTAATGCGATAACGGCGATAGTCCGACTTGCGCGGAAGCCCATCCTCAAAGACCACCAAAGAAGCGACAACGTCCGTGCCCTGAATGTGGGAAATATCCGTACACTCTATGCGCAAAGGCGCCTGGTCCATGCCCAAGGCCTCCTGGATGTCCTGCAGCGCGGCAGAGCGTGCTGTGATATCGCCAACGCGCTTGAGCTTGTGTTGACGAAGCTGCTCCTTGGCGTTCTTCTCCACGGTCTCCATCAGGGATCGCTTGTCACCGCGCTGGGGCACGCGCAGGTCCACGTGCGCACCACGCATCTGCTCCAACAAGGACTTGACCTCAGCTGCCTCGTCCGGCATAGTCTGGACCAGGATTTCTCGTGGGATCACGTTGCCGAGGTGTTCCTCGGTATGGGATTCCTGATCCACCCCTCGCCTATTGAGCGCAGCGTCTTCCTCCAATTCCTGCTTCTGCCTGTCAGCAGCATCGGAATAGAACTGAATGAGGAAGTTCTGCATGAGGGCCGGAAGTCCGGGATCAGGTTTGCCTTCCTCGAGTGGCTCGAGTGGGGCCTGATCACCAGAGCGCTCCACGACCCAACCGCGCTGGCCGCGGATTCGCCCATTGCGTACGTGGAAAATCTGTACCGCTGCTTCTAGCTCATCGGAGCTAAAAGCGATGAGGTCGGCGTCGGTGCCATCGCCGAACACCACGGCTTGTTGTTCCATGATCTTATTGATGGCGCCCAGGTCATCGCGCAATCGGGCGGCAAGCTCGAACTCAAGATTCTCCGCAGCTTCCTCCATGCGCTGAGTCAGCTCGCGGGTTACCTTGCTTGTGTTGCCGTTCATAAAGGAAACCAGCTCGTTGACCGTCTCACGGTGCTCGTCCTTTGATACGCGGCCGATACACGGCGCATCGCACTTGCCGATGTAACCCAACAGGCACGGCCGGCCGAGACGCTCGTGGCGGTTGTATACGCCCTTGGCACAGGTGCGCATAGGAAAGACGCGGGTCAGTAGGTCTAGGGTCTCGCGTACTGCCCAGGCGTGCGAATAAGGGCCGAAGTAACGCACGCCTTTGCGGCGCGGCCCGCGATAGAAGAACGCACGTGGAACCGCCTCTCCCACCGAGACCGCCAACATCGGGTACGTCTTGTCGTCGCGATACATGACGTTGAATCGTGGATCGAAACGCTTAATCCATGTGTATTCCAATTGGAGTGCTTCGACCTCGCTGGCCACCACGGTCCACTCCACCGAAGCCGCCGTGAGCACCATCTGCCTGGTGCGTGGATGCAGCTGCGTAATGTCCTGAAAGTAATTGGACAAGCGGGCCCGGAGATTCTTGGCCTTGCCGACGTAGATTACCCTTCGGTTTTCATTGCGAAACTTATAAACGCCCGGTTCCGTGGGTATCGTTCCGGGCGCCGGCCTGTATGTTGTGGGATCAGCCACGTTAGTCCTGCGGCATGTACTTGGCTTCAAGTTCGCGGAACTGGCGAACCTTAGTGATTACGTCTTGTTTGTCACCAGACTGCAGTGCCCAGACAGGAACGAACTCGAAATCGGGAAGCTCGATGCGGGCCATACGCTCCCCCTCTGGGAAGGACAGCCCATACACAACCTGCCATGGGTAGAAACGAGTGCCGACAATATTGCGGACCTCGACTCCGTCCTCGTTAGCCCGCAAGCGTGGGCGGGTCAGTGCAATCCACGACAAGATGGAAATCAATACGCCGACGCCGGGGAATGCAAACTTATCAATCGTGGTCACCGCCGCACCTGTAAAGGAGACGTCCAAGGTAACACCCATAAAGATGTGGATAGCCATGACGAGGACTACCCAACCAATCGCAATCTTGCGTAGGTATGGAGACTTGGTCTCATAAAGCCAAGGTTTGGTCGACGTCAGCGCAAAAGGGTCTGCGCTGGTGTAGGCCAGAATCTCGGCATCAGATAGGTGCTTGCGAGAAGTAGTCTCGCTCGCCTGAGATTCGTGTGCGTCCGTCATTTAGTCCTTCTTCTCACCTATTTAAGCGTCACTACAGGTTAGGCGCAGGCGTTTAGCCTGCCAGTCCGTCCAGTGTACGCAATTTCATGACGGTGTCTAAAGCCGCAACCATCGACTCAGCGCCCTTGTCTTCATCAGATGTATCAAAGCCTGCACGCTCGACGGCCTGGGAGTACTCGTTAACTGTCAACACGCCGTTCGCCACGGGCGTCGACTCGTCGAGTGCAATGCGCGTCAGGCCTTGGGTGACCGAGTCACAGACATAGTCGAAGTGCGGGGTTCCGCCCTTGACGACGCAGCCCAAAGCCACGACAGCGTCGTGAGAACGAGCCGCTGCTTGGACAACGACAGGCAGTTCCAGTGCGCCAACCACGCGCAGCTCGGTGACCTTGGCACCACATGCTTGAGCAGTTTCGATCGCGCGCTTATGCAGTTGATCGCAGATTTCGGCGTTCCACGTTGAAGTAACGATCGCGACGCGAACGCCCTCGGCCGAAACGAGCTGGATGTCTGGCAGGCCTTCTTTAGCCATCACGGTCCTTTCTAAGAAGTGCTAATTTTTAGCTGTGCTCGGAGTCCCACTGCGCAACCTGTGGCAGATCATGGCCCATACGGTCACGCTTGGTGCGCAGGTAGGTGATGTTGTCTTCATTGGCAGCAACAGCCAGATTAGTGTGCTGGGAGACGTCAACGCCAAAGCCAAAGAGACCGTCGCCCTTGTGCGGATTGTTGGTCATCAAGTTGACGGAAACAATGCCAAGGTCTCGCAAGATCTGGCCCGCAACCGAGTACTCGCGTGCGTCTTCGGGCAGTCCCTGCTCGAGGTTGGCGTCGACAGTGTCGAGGCCCTTGTCCTGCAGGTGATATGCCTTGAGCTTGTTGACCAAGCCGATTCCACGACCCTCTTGACCACGCAGGTAGACCACAACCCCCTGTCCGGCTTCCTGTACCGCCTGCAAAGAGGCGTTGAGCTGAGGACCGCAATCGCAGCGACGCGAACCAAAAACGTCGCCAGTAAGGCATTCGGAATGCACACGAACGAGCACATTCTCCGCGCCCTTAAGCGCCTCGACGTCGCCTGCGACTAAGGCGATATGCTCGCTCTTGTCGACGTCGTGGGTGTAGCCGATTGCAGTAAACACGCCGTGCTCAGTAGGCAGGCGGGTAGACACCGAACGCACGATCTGAGTCTCATGGTGGCGGCGCCATTCGATGAGCTGCTCGATCGAAATCATCGACAAACCATGGGTATCTGCGAAACGGCGCAGCTCCGGTGAACGCGCCATATCGGTCGGGTCTTCTTCCGATACGATCTCGCACAGCACGCCCGCCGGACGCAACCCGGCCAGTCGGGCAAGGTCGATGGAAGCCTCAGTGTGGCCGTCGCGCTCCAGCACGCCGCCGGGTCGAGCAGCCAGCGGAACTACGTGACCAGGGCGAGTGAAATCTCCGATCTCGGAGGTCGGGTCAGCCAGGCGCCGGATGGTCTCGGCGCGGGAACCAGCCGAGATACCCGTCGAGCCAGTCGCAGCATCTACCGTGACCGTGTAGGCAGTGTGGCGAACATCTTCGTTAACCGCGATCATCGGCGGAAGATTGAGGCGAGCACAATCTTCGGGCATAAGTGGCGCGCAAATATAGCCGGAGGTGTATCGAACCATAAACGCCACGAGCTCCGGAGTCGCAAGCTCGGCGGCGAAAATCAGATCTCCTTCATTCTCACGGTCTTCATTGTCTACCACCACCACGGCTTTGCCGGCGGCGATGTCAGCAATAGCTTGTTCAACGGTATCGAGTTTGACGGAAGATTCTGCAGCGGTCATAAAGACTTACTCTAGCCCTTGCCGTTGGCGCCGGAAGCGTTAGGCCCAAACATTTTTTCCACGTACTTGGCCAGCACATCTACTTCGAGGTTGACTGCGGCACCAACTTCCAGCTGCCCGAATATGGTATCGCGCAGCGTTGTCGGAATGAGAGAGACCTCGAACCAGTCTGCGCCGATGTTGCTTACCGTCAACGAGGTGCCGCTGACTGCGATAGAACCCTTCTCTACCACGTATCGCGCAAGTCCGGCGGGCAGCTCGAAACGCAACACCTCCCAGTTCTCAGACGGGGTGCGCGAGATGAGTTTCGCAGTGCCGTCGACATGGCCCTGCATGATGTGCCCGCCCAAGCGGGTGGTTGGAAGCAGAGCACGCTCCACGTTGACCTGGGACCCCACGCGCAGTTCGCCGAGCGCCGAACGATTTAGGGATTCCTGCATGACGTCGGCGATGAAGACGTCCGCGGTTCGCTCGGCCACGGTGAGGCACACGCCGTTGATTGCAATGGAGTCACCAAGGGCGGCGTCGTCAAGTATCTTAGGCGCGGCGATTCCTAAGCGGATCGCGTCTCCCTGCCGCTCCAAAGAAGCGACCGTGCCGATTTCTTCCACGAGTCCAGTAAACAAAATCTATCCTTTAACTTTTAATCTCGAAGGCTTGACTCTACTCGTCATCCACGTATGGCCTGCGCACGTACTCGATGAGCACATCGTCGCCCAGCACGGTGGTGCCCACGCGCTGAAAACGACGCGCATCCTGCAAGGTTTGGGCCACCGGATGGGCCAACACTCCCCGCCCCTCTCCGAGCAACAGCGGCGCAATGTAGGCCTGCACCGCATCCACGTATCCGGCATTGAGGAAGGCGCTGGCCAGCCCAGCCCCGCCCTCGACCAACACGTCGCGTGCGCCCGCCTCGTAAAGGGAGATCAGTGCGTCATCGATGTTGGCAAATTGGTCGTAGCCAAGTTCGCGCAAATGCGATGATGCCGCTCCCGCATCCTCTAAGCTCCTTTGGCCAATCACGACGCGGCGCGGCTGTTGCTCCCGCAGCGTGCCATCGGGGAAACGAGCGGTCAACGAGGGGTTGTCTGCCAGCGCGGTGCCGGTGCCGATGATGATGGCGTCACGCCGCGCGCGGTCGACGTGCACCCATTCACGCGCGTGCTCCCCGGTAATCCATTGGCTCGTACCATCGCTTGCGGCGGTAAAACCGTCGAGTGTTTGCGCAAACTTTAGGGTCACGTGCGGGCGGCCCAGGCGCAGCGAAGTCAACCACGGGATGAGAGCATCGGACACGGGCAACTCCGCAGGCGCTTCAATCTGTGCGACCTCAATGCCCGCGGCGCGCAGAGTCTGCGCCCCGCCAGCAGCCACGCCGTTCGGGTCAGGATGCAGGAAATATACCTGGGAAATATCCGCCGCGATAAGTGCTTCCGCGCAGGGGCCAGTGCGTCCAGTGTGGTTGCACGGCTCGAGTGTAACGACTGCTATGCCGCCGCGGGCGCTGCTGCCGGCCTCTTGTAGGGCCATGACCTCGGCATGCGGCCCGCCTACGGGCTGAGTGGCACCAGTGCCTACGAGGTTGCCCTCGGCGTCGAGAATGACTGCACCCACCGGCGGGTTGGGGCTCGTCGTGCCGCGCACGGATTGACCCGCCTCCATCGCACGGATGAGGGCGGCATCGAGGTCAAGCTTCATAAAGACTTTCTGATTGCAATTTCCGTTTGGTCAAGGACGGTCCCGCGAAAGGTTCGGGATGTGAAGCGGTTAGAAAACTATTGCGAGGCCAGCTGGCGCAGTTCCTCGACTGCTGCGGCCTTGTCTGCTTGCTTGTAGATGGCAGAACCGGCCACGAACGCGTGGCAGCCAGCTTCCGCGGATGCAGCGATGGTCTCGGCGGAGATGCCACCGTCGATTTCGATCAGGGTATCGAGGCCCTGCTCATCAATGGCAGCGCGCAATGTGCGTACCTTATCCAGCATCTCAGGCATAAACTTCTGGCCTCCGAAGCCAGGTTCAACCGACATTACCAGTGCCAAATCAAAGTGCTCTAGTTTGTCCAACCACGGCTCGATGGGAGTGTTGGGCTTGATGGAAAAGCCCGCCCGTACGCCCATGCCGCGGATTTGATCCGCCAGCGCGAGCGCCGCATGCTCGTCAGCGACGGCTTCCACGTGGAAGATGATGCAATCAGCGCCTGCCTCAGCGTAGGTTTCGACCCACTTTTCCGGTTCCTCAATCATGAGATGGACGTCCAAGACCTGGTCCGTGATGCCATCAACAGTCTTGGTGATGTCAGGGCCGAAGGACAGGTTGGGCACAAAGTGGCCATCCATGATGTCGACGTGGATCCAGTCAGCGTTGTGTACCGCACGTACCTCTTCCCCCAAACGGGAGAAGTCAGCGGCGAGAATCGAAGGGGAAATAATCGGTGCAGGCATGGTGTTCAGTCTAGACCTTCCCTTCGATTGCGCGCAGCCACTTCTTTAGCAGCTCGGCTAACGCTTAGTCACGACGAAGCGCGGCGAAGAACATCGCGTCGGTGCCGTGGCGATGCGGCCACATCTGGACCGACTTGTGGTGTCCAACGTCACCCATATCCGGAATGAGTTCGTGGGCATCGAGCTCCACGGCGCCCAGCTTGGCGACAGCGCGATCCACAACGTCGCGCGTTTCCCTCAGGTCCGGCGAACACGTCGAATAAACCACGACACCGCCGGGGCGCACGAGCTTGAGCGCGGACTCGAGCAGCTCAAATTGCAGCTCGTTGAGTTCGGCGATGTCGGACTCGGACTTGCGCCAACGAGCCTCCGGACGGCGACGAAGGGCGCCAAGGCCGGAACACGGGGCGTCGACAAGCACGCGATCGAAGCCAGCCAAAAGGCCGGGGTTACGGCCGTCAGCTACGTGCACACGAACAGGCAGATCCGCAACAGTCTTCTTGATGAGCTCAGCGCGGTGCGGCGAGACTTCCACCGCATCGACATGGGCCTGCTCAATGCGTGCCAGCGCACCCATGAGGGCCGCCTTGCCGCCTGGGCCCGCACACAGGTCGAGCCACCGCCCGGAATCAGTACCTGCAACGGGTGCTTCGACCACTGCGCGGGCAATGAGCTGCGAGCCTTCATCCTGGACCGCGGCAAAGCCCTGCTTCACAGGCTCCAGATCACCCGGATCACCAGATTCCATGTAGACGGCATAAGGCGAGTACTTGCCTTCTTCGTTGCCGGTCATAAGCGCCAGCTCCTCGGCGCTAATCTCGCCGGGACGCGCTACTAGGTGGACGATAGGACGCTGGGAGTCGCCTTCCAGCGCTGCTTCGAGTTCGCCCAAGCCGACGACACGGCTAAAAGACTGTGCGATCCACGCGGGATGCGCGTGCTTGAAGGCCAGTGCCGCGATCTCGCCCTGCGGGGCGAGCTTGTCGAGCCACTTCTCGGCTGGGGTGCGCGTGATGGTGCGCATGATGCCGTTGGCAAAGCCCTTAGCTTTCTCAAAGTCTGCGGCCTCAACCAAACGCACAGTGGTGTCTACGGCAGCATGCGGCTCCACGCGGGTAAAGAGCACCTGGTAGGCGCCCAGCCGCAAAGCATCCAAAACCTCAGGGGCAATTGCATCAAGCGCACGGGACGAGCACTCCCCGATGACTGCATCGAGCACTCCCTCGGTGCGCAGAGAACCATAGGTCAGCTCGGTTGCAAAGGCAGCGTCGCGGCCTTCAAGCTTGTGCACGCGCAAAGCCTTGGGCAAGGTCAGGTTCGCAAACGCATCATCGCTGTGAACGCGGCGCAGTACCTCAAAGGAGACCGCACGAGCGGTGTCTACGCCGCTTCGTCGCGCAGCCTTGACGAAGGAGTTCTTCTCCTGCGTGCCCCGCCTGCCTCGAGGGTGGTGTGAATTACGCGAATTATTCTTGCCTTTGCGCTGCAACGATCCGCGTTGTGCGTCACGCGCATACTGCTTACGCCCATCGGCCTTGCGCTCGGAATCGCCGCCTTTGGAGCGGGAACGGAAACCACCACTCATGAGAACCTCACCTCTTTGTTGCCGCCCAGGCCGCGCGCCCAGTCTGCAGCGTTCATCATCTTCTTGCCGGGAACTTGCAGACGCTCCAGCTTGACTGCCGCATCAGCTGTGCCGACGTACACGGACTTCTTCGTAATGTGCGCCTCACCTGGTGCGAGGGCAACGCCCTCAAGTGCCGGGTCAACGCCTATGAGGCTAACCGGGCCAAGCTTGACTCGCTCCTCCCCAAGCATGGTCCAGGCACCCGGGGCCGGGGTGTGTGCACGAATGTGGCGGTCGATGGCTTCCGCGGAATCCTGCCAATTGACGCGCGCATCCTCAACTGCGATCTTGTGCGCGTAGGAGGGCTCGCCCGATTGCTCGTGTGGGGTGATGGTGCCTGCCGCCAAGCCGTCCATCGTTTCCACCAAGAGATCACCACCGGCATAAGCCAGGCGGGTGAGAAGATCGTCTGCGGTATCAGTTGCCTGAATCTTCTCTTCGAGCGTGCCCAGGATGACGCCGGTGTCCAATCCCTTATCGATACGGAAGGTAGTAGCACCCGTGACTTCATCGCCGGCTGCGATTGCAGCTTGCACTGGGGCCGCCCCGCGCCACGCAGGTAGCAAGGAGAAGTGCAGGTTGACCCAGCCATAGCGCGGTAGGTCAAGAAGATCCGGCGTAATAAGGTTGCCGTAGGCCACAACGGGGATAGCCTCAGGAGAAAGATCGCGCAGACGTGCGCGCAGCGCCTCGCCGTCCTCGGTGCCGGGCTTGAGGGTGCTTGGGGTGAGCACTTCGATTCCATGTTCTTGAGCCAGCTTTTTCACCGGGCTGGGGTGCAGAGTACGGCCCCGGCCCCTGCGCGCATCGGGCCTGGTGATAACCGCGACAACTTCATGCTTGGAGGCAATGAGCTTTTCCAAAGCCACCACTGCGGGCTCCGGGGTACCGGCGAAGACAATTCGCATGCTGAACCTTTACTTCTTTCTTCTCTTGTTGCTCTAGTTTCTTAGGCTGCTCTAGCTACTAGGAGTTAAACCACTCTGAATTGCGGATAACCTGCATCGCTTCTTTGCGCCGCTCAGGGGTGAGCCTTTGCAGGAACAAGACGCCATCAAGGTGGTCAGTCTCATGCTGAATGCAACGCGCCATCAACCCGGAGGCCACCATCGAGATGGCATTGCCCCGTACATCGCGGCCGTGGACCACGACCGATTCATAGCGCTCGGTGTTTTCGGTGATGTCCGGAATCGATAGGCAGCCCTCGGGGCCGTCCTGCGTCTTGTCCCCCAACGAGGTCCACACCGGGTTGATGATGGCCCCACGCAAGCCGGTCTGAAAGTGGGAGCAGTCATAGACAAAAATGCGCTTGGTCAAACCAATCTGGTTTGCGGCAAGGCCTACTCCGCCGGCCGCGTCCATGGTCTCCAGCATGTCATTGGCCAAGGCCTCAAGCGATGAATCAAACTTTTCAATCTCGGTAGCACGAGACGTCAAGACTGGATCGCCGTACATGCGAATTGTTCTGATTGCCACTGCGGAACCACTACCTTTCAAACAATTACGTCGCACTCGACAATAGTGGACATGCCAGACACCGCGGCGGACTGGGTAGACCCAGCAGCACTAAACCGTCTCCACCACGCGCTCCACGTCCATAAGGTGGCGTTTAGCCGACGTGAATTGGGTCTACCTGAATGCGCAGTGGCAGCTCGTCCTTACGGGCGCTGCGCGCAGCGTTGGCGTTGCGCAGCGCCGTGCCCAGCTGTGAGCGCGGTCCCAACGGGGTGCGGATGAGTGCCCTTTGTGGCGGTCCAAAGCGCTGTTCATCATACTCACCGGGCAGGGTGACTCCGGGCGGAAGCGGGACCGGGCCCAGGATCTCAGCATGCTCAGGCAGCTCTGTAATCGAAAGAAAGTGATCCAGTGCGGCATCCGCTCCATCTACGGCTGCCATATGCACGGCCGGTGGGAAGCGCACTTCCCGACGCCCCGCCAACTCAGCGCGCGCTGCTGCCACCATGTCCCAATTCACTAAATATTGGACAACTGCTAACGCCTCATCCGCAGCGATAATCACTTCCCCACCTTTGGAGTGCGGGCTCACCAAGGTCGCTGCCGCAGCCCACTTGGCCAGGGCCTCTTCGGTTGCGCGCAGATCCTGACGATTGAGCAGCGTGGCAGCTTCTAGCAGCAGCGCCGCGCCATAATGACCGCCGTCCGCAACATGGGGTTCCGCACCGGGAGTCGCAATGACAAGTGCCGGCTCCCCTGGCACTTCATCGATGACCTTGTTACCGCCAGACATGACAATCCGCGTGCTTGGAAAGGCGCGACCCAGCTCTTCCGCCGTACGCTCCGAGCCCAATACGATGGCGCGCAGGCGCGGCGAGCCGCATTCCGTGCACCGGAACTTGGAGTCGATGCGCCCGCACCACGTACAGGTTGGCAGGGATGCTTGGCCCTCATGCCCACCGTGCGAATCACCCGGCAGGCCAAGTGGACCGTTGCAATGGCGGCACCTTGCCGGGGCACGGCAATTCCCGCATGCCAGGATGGGCGCGTAGCCCTTGCGCGGGACCTGCACGAGAACTGGTTCGCCGCGGTCGAGGGCACGACGCGCGGCTTGGTATGCAGGACCGCTTAGCGACGTCGTTCCGCCCTGCAGATCACGCGCCACCTGGAATCCAAAGGCTCCGACCGGCGTGATCGCAGGACGCCGCGCCGAAAGCGACGACTCACTCGGCACTAGGTCGTGCGCCCACCCCGACTCCACCAGTAGCTGCGTCTCCGCGGTGCGCGAATGCCCGGCCAAAATAAGGCTGCATCCCTCTAACGCAGAGCGCGTGGTGAGCACCTCGCGCGCATGTACGTAGGGCTTGAGATTATCCACGAGATTGTCGTCACCATCGTCCACGATGACGGCAAGGCGCAGATTCGCCACCGGAGCAAAAGCCGCAGACCGCGTGCCGATGACGATGCGTGCCTGGCCCACCAAGGCTGACAGATAGCGCCGGTACCTAGCCTGCGGACCAGTGGCGTTGCCGAGCACGGTTACCTGTTTAGCCGCGACTATCTCGCGCAGCGCACGCTCGAGCTTGTCGACGTCACGTTGATCCGGCACCACGATGAGCGAGCCGCCTCCGTCTACCGCGATTTTTGCAACCAAAGCAGCCAGCGCTGCCGCCCAATCATCGCCGGGTGCTACCTGCCAGGCAGCGCGCGCAATGCCGCCGCCTAGCACTGTATCCACGAAAGACTCGCCGAACTGATACGCGGACCAGCTGGACAGATCGGGTTCGCTGGCGTCTCCCAGCTCCTCCCACGGCGTCGACAAGTCTGATTCTTCCGCCTTGGCATGACGCGGAGGGATAGCGGAACGAATGATGTCGGAGCGAACTGCCCCGTACCGGGCGGCAAGCGATTCGACGAGTTGTGAGAGCTGCGCTGGATAGACTGCAAAGGGTGAGATCACACGGTCGAGATAGCGCAGCTCGCCCGCGAACTCCGAGTCGTTGCGACGCTCCAGAACGATGGCGTCGCTAAGCCGCCCATTGAAGCGGATACGTACGCGAACCCCAGGCTGTGCGGCCTCCGATTGTTCCTCGTCCACGCGGTAGTCGAACCCGCGATCTAAGTGAGCAACCCCTAAAAGAGGCAACACCCGCGCGACCGGTTTGTGGGCGGCGGGTGTTCTCTTCGGCATAGGCTCAGATTCTACAGGCCAGCTGCCTTTCGCAGTGCGGCGGCACGGGAGGTCGACTCCCATGGCAGGTCAACGTCGGTACGACCGAAGTGACCATAGGCCGCAGTCTGCCGGTAGATAGGACGCAACAGATCGAGATCACGGATGATGGCCGCCGGGCGAAGGTCGAAGACTTCGTTGACTGCCGCTTGAATAGCGGCGTCGCTGAGCCCCTCATGTGCGGTGCCGAACGTCTCGACGTACAGGCCCACCGGCTTCGCACGGCCGATGGCGTAGGCCACTTGAACCTCGGCCCGATCGGCGAGTCCTGCGGCGACGATATTCTTAGCCACCCAACGCATTGCGTAAGCTCCGGAACGGTCAACCTTACTCGGATCCTTGCCAGAGAAGGCACCGCCACCGTGGCGGGCCATGCCTCCATAGGTGTCAACGATGATCTTGCGGCCGGTAAGACCCGCATCGCCCATTGGGCCGCCGAGGATAAAGGAGCCGGAAGGGTTAACGAGCAAGGTGGTGTCTTCGCCGTAGTACTTTTCCAAGCCAGCATCCTGGATGACCCATTCGACGACGTGCTTGCGCAGCTGTTCCTCAAGCCACTTCTGGGTCACGTCTTGGTCGTGCTGGGTGGAAATGACGATGGTGTCTAAGTGCGAAGGAACGTTGTTGTCGTCATAGGCGAAAGTCACCTGGGTCTTGCCGTCTGGGCGGAGGTGATCAACGATCTTCTCCTTGCGCACCTCGCTGAGGCGGCGGGAAAGACGGTGCGCCAGAGCGATGGGCAGCGGCATGAACTCGGCGGTCTCGTTGGTGGCGTAGCCGAACATCAGGCCTTGGTCGCCGGCGCCTGCGGAGTCATTCTCCTCATCAAAGTCGTCACCGCGATCGCGGGCCTCGGTAGAGGTGTCGACGCCGGCACCGATTTCCTGGGACTGCTCGCCAATGGCGACGTTTACGCCACAGGTATGTCCGTCGAATCCGACGTCAGAAGAGGTAAAGCCGATGTCCGTGAGAGTCTTGCGCACCAATTGCGGGATCTCGACATAGCCGGTGGTGCGGACCTCACCTACTACGTGGACCTGGCCGGTGGTGACTAGGGTCTCGACGGCGACGCGAGCATGCGGGTCCTTCTCGAGCAGCGCGTCGAGGATGGTGTCGGAGATTGCGTCGCAAATTTTATCCGGGTGTCCCTCAGTCACAGACTCACTGGTGAACAAACGGGTAGCCGGTGCATGGTTAACAGTCACAAATATTCCTTAGTGCAGAAAGAAGTGCTTATTTAGCGTTCATTGCATGGTTCTGGCCCCAAGCTTTAACAACTAGCCAGCATAGACCAAGCGGTCTATTAATGCAATTAGGCCGGTCTACTAGCTGAGGATTTGATTCACAGCATCCAGGATCTGCGCTGCGACCACATGCTTTGAGCCATGGGCAACGACTTGCGGCTCGCTATCCCGGCGTAGAATCCACCCTTCGCTGGTGGTCTGGCCGAAGACCTTGCCCTCGCCCACTTCGTTAGCCATGAGTACATCGCAACCCTTGCGTTCAAACTTCGCTTGCGCGAACTCCAAAGCCGTATGGGTGGAATCGCCAGTCTCGGCTGCAAAGCCGACGATGACGACGCCTTCTTTGAGCTCTCCTGCTGCACGCTGGGCCACCAGCCCCTTGAGGACATCGGGATTTTCCACGAGCTGGAGTGAGGAGAGGGCGTCGTCAGCCGTGCCCTTTTTCATCTTTGAGTCGGCGACAAGCGCTGGCCGGTAGTCAGCGACGGCTGCGGCCATGATGATGACGTCGGCGTCCTTCGATTCCTCAGCCATTGCAGCCTCTAGGTCTGCGGTAGAGACCACGTTTCGGATTTTGGCTCCGGATGGCACAGGAAGCTCAGCGGTATTTCCGGCCACGATGACTACCTCTGCCCCGCGCTGCGCTGCAATCTCGGCTAACGCAAAGCCTTGGCGCCCAGAAGAGCGGTTGCCGAGGTAGCGCACTGGGTCTAGGTTCTCCTGGGTGCCTCCCGCGGAGATGACGACCTTCTTGCTTGTCCAATCATGCGGGATACGGTAGCCGTCTAGCTCAGTGCGCACGAGCTCCGCGATCTGCGCAGGGTCAGGTAGACGGCCGGGGCCAGAATCCTTACCAGTAAGCCGTCCATGGGCAGGCTCCATGACTGTGATACCACGGCGACGCAGCGTAGCAACGTTTTCAACGGTGGCCGGATTGAGCCACATCTCGGTGTGCATGGCCGGTACTACGATGACCGGGCACGTGGCCACAAGCACGGTTGCTGTCAGCAGATCATCTGCGCGGCCTGCAGCGATTCGGGCGATGACATCTGCAGTAGCCGGCGCGATAACAACGGCATCAGCATGCTGGCCAATATTGACGTGCTGCACCTCATCGACGGCATCGAATACAGTTGTGGAGACGGGATTGCCGGAGAGCGCTTCGAAGGTTGCAGCGCCAACGAAGTTTAGCGCAGCGGGCGTTGGAACAACGCGGACTTCATCGCCGTGCTCTTTAAGGTCACGGACCAAGTGGCAAGCCTTGTAGGCAGCGATTCCGCCAGCCACGCCAACGACGATGCTACGCGGCTGCTTCGCCGGCTCCTGGCTGCTAGTAGGAGCCGCTAGATTCTCAATTGCGTCAGTCACCCGCCCGAGTCTACAGGGTGGTACTCCACGCACTTGAACATGCCGAAGGCCCCCAATCACATCGGGTGATGCGAGCGGGGGCCTTA
The DNA here is from genome assembly GCF_001807295.1 of Corynebacterium sp. HMSC06C06. NCBI lineage: Bacteria > Bacillati > Actinomycetota > Actinomycetes > Mycobacteriales > Corynebacteriaceae > Corynebacterium > Corynebacterium sp. HMSC06C06. The sequence goes on along the minus strand of NZ_KV788489.1, from coordinate 55,874 downwards.
ACGGGAGAAAGCTTACTTGCCTTCCTCGTGGTCGAGGAGGCCAGCTTCAATCTCACGAAGAGCGATGGAAAGCGGCTTCTCGCCGACCTCAGGAGTTACCAGAGGTCCAACGAACTCGAAGACGCCCTCATCCTGCTCTTGGTAGTAGCTGTTGATCTGGCGCGCGCGCTTTGCGGCAAAGATCACCAGTGCGTACTTGGAGGAGACCTTGTCGAGGAGCTCATCGATCGGAGGGGCGGTAATGCCCGTTGGCGGATCGAATACTGGCTCTGGCTTCTGGGCCTCAGTATTAGCAGGGGTGGTCACGTTAGTCACATGCACCTTTACTTCACTTGGAAATGGTCAAAATCTAGTTCTATCCCTGCAGGATATCACTAATTGCTGCCACGGCGTCATCAAGATTTTCATTGACAACCACGTGGTCGAACTCGTCTTGAGCGGCAAGTTCCGCGTGTGCGGTTTCTAGCCTGCGGTCGATGACATCCTGTGGCTCCGTTCCACGACCGGTCAAGCGCTCAACGAGCACTTCCCAGGATGGTGGCGCCAAGAACACGGTTTTTGCCTCAGGCAAAGCCGCCTTGACGTTGCGAGCCCCTTCCAGATCTACCTCGACAAGCACGGGGCGACCAGCTGCCATTGCCTCTTGTACGGGACGGGCAGGAGTGCCGGAGCGCTGCAGGCCGCCGTGGATTTCTGCCCATTCGAGCATCTCCCCGGCGTCGATACGCTGTTGGAAGGTTTCAGGAGTAACGAAGAAATAGTCAACCCCGTCCTGCTCACCAGGTCGGGGTTGACGCGTCGTCATTGAGACGCTGAAGTACAGCTTGTCGACGTCATTGCGCAGGCGCGAAACTACAGTGGACTTACCCACCGCGGAAGGCCCAGCCAGAACGACTAGGCGACCGCGTGTAGTTGCGTCAGACATCGCGACTCTTATTCGCCGTAGCCGAAGCGCTCGAGCAGAGCACGGCGCTGGCGATCACCGAGGCCGCGGAGACGACGGGTCTGAGCAATCTCGAGATCTTCCATGATTTCCTTAGCCTTGACCTTGCCAACCTTCGGCAGAGCCTCGAGGAGCGCGGAGACCTTGGTCTTGCCGATGATCTCATCGGTCTCAGCCTTGTCCAGAACGTCCTTCAGGTTGGTCTCGCCGCGCTTCAGTGCAGCCTTGAGCTCAGCGCGAGCCTTGCGAGCCTCAGCAGCCTTTGCGAGAGCTTCCTTGCGCTGCTCATCAGTCAACTTTGGAAGGGCCACGGGTTTCCTCCGATTTCATTAGATTGATAATTTACGTCCAGTAAGTCTTACCAGATTCCGGTCGCAATAACGGGAGCGAATCCCTTGATGCCATGAGAACTCCCCAAGCTACAACCCATGAGTAGAGCTCGGTTTTGTCACCTGGCGCGAACCGACTTCTGGCAATCCTAGCACTGGTGTTTACGCGATGACATTACTTGGGTCCAGTTTGGATGGAATTCCCGCACGTCATCGCGGTGCGTTTTACAAACTACCAGGTAAATGGCGGGCCTGTTAATCGGCCACACCACTTCCCTAAAAAGCAGTCTCTGCCAGTGCTTCCTTTACGGCTTCCTGCAGGTCACGCACCTGAGGACCGCGCGAGAGCACAGAGCGGGAAACATTTGCAAAACCAAGTTCCGGCGCTGCGATGGTGATTGCTTTCACGTCCTGTGCCGTGGCCCCTTGTGCTCCAACGCCAGGAAGCAGAACTGGACCCGCAAGCTGGTCAAGGACCGGTGGATGCTTTAATGTTGCACCAACGACTACTCCGACATTGCCAGCACGGCCTTCTGCCGCGTAAGACGCATTAATCGCAGCACATTGATTGACCACTCCCTGTGCCACTGTCACACCGTCAGCGTCCTTGATGGACTGGGAACTCACCGCTTCAGGGTTGGAGGTCGCAGCGAGAACGAACACACCGCGTCCAGTCTCTTCCGCCAAGTCGAAGACTGGTTTAAGAGAGCCAACCCCCAAATACGGCGATACCGTGACCGCATCCGAAAGCAACGGTGAGGTCTCCCCTAACCAAGCATCAGCGTAGCCAGCCATGGTGGAACCGATATCACCGCGCTTTGCATCAGCAAGCGTCAGACATCCGGCCTCGCGTAGGCCCTGGAGTGTTTCTTCCAGTACTGCAAAGCCGGCGGAGCCGAAACGCTCAAAGAAGGCCACCTGCGGCTTAACCACGGCAACAGTGTCAGCAAATGCTTCCACACAGGTGCGAGCAAACGTCCGCAGACCGTCAACATCGTTGTTCAGGCCCCAGGCCTGCAGAAGGTGCGCGTGTGGGTCAATGCCTACGCACAGACGTCCGCGCTCAACCCCTGCAGCGACCAGCCGCTCACCAAAGGTCTTACTTGGTTGGACCATGCTCGAGCTCCTGGAGTGCACGGACCTCGAGGTCGCCAACACGAAGCGCCTCAATCCCCTGGACCGCTGCGGTTACGCCCTGCACAGTGGTGATAAGTGGCACGCCTACAGATACCGCAGCCGCGCGGATGTCGTAGCCATCGTGGCGTGCGGTACCAGAACCAGCTGGGGTATTGAGGATGAGGTCAATCTTGCCACTAAGAATTTGGTCCACGATGGATTCCTGGCCCTCTGCAGCCTCGGATACTTTGACTGCTACTTCACAGTCAATGCCGTTGCGGCGCAGCATCTGCGCAGTTCCCGAGGTAGCGATGATGTTGTATCCCATGTAGGCCAGACGCTGGATCGGGAAGATGAGGGTGCGCTTGTCGCGGTTAGCCACGGAAACAAACACGTTGCCCTCAGTTGGCAGCGGGCCGAAGGCTGCCATCTCGCCCTTGGCATAAGCAGCACCGAAGTTGCTGGCAAGGCCCATGACCTCACCGGTGGACTTCATCTCCGGCGAAAGCAGGGTGTCAAGCAACTTGCCGTCTTCGCGGCGGAAGCGGTTGAACGGCAGAACAGCTTCCTTAACGGCGATCGGGTGCTCAATTGGCAGCGAGCCACCATCGTAGTCAGTTGGAATCATGCCCTCAGCCTGCAGGCTGGCGATAGAATCGCCCAACATCACACGTGCGGCAGCCTTAGCTAGCAGGACGCCTGTTGCCTTAGAAACGAAAGGCACGGTACGCGATGCGCGCGGGTTAGCCTCGATGACGTAGAGGATGTCATCCTTTAGTGCGTACTGAACGTTCATCAAGCCCTTCACGCCGATACCGTGTGCAAGGGCGCGAGTGGACTGACGGACCTTTTCAATGTCCTCAGGGCCCAGGGTCATAGGAGGCAGTGCGCAGGAGGAGTCACCGGAGTGAATACCGGCTTCCTCGATGTGCTCCATAACGCCGCCCAGGTAGACATCCTCGCCGTCGCAGAGCGCATCGACGTCAATTTCGATTGCATTATCCAAGAAGCGGTCAACTAACACTGGGTGGTCGGCGGTGATTTCGGTGGCGCGCTCAATGTAATCGCGCAAGGAGGTCTCGTCGTACACGATCTCCATACCGCGGCCGCCCAAGACGTAGGACGGGCGGACCAAGACGGGGTATCCAATACTGAGGGCAACAGAACGTGCCTCTTCAAAGGAGGTGGCGGTACCAAAGTCTGGTGCTGGCAGCTTTGCTTCGGCAAGTACCTTGCCGAACTCGCCGCGGTCCTCGGCCAGGTCGATCGCTGCTGCGGAAGTACCAACGACTGGAACACCAGCTTGAGTCAGGCGCTCAGCAAGGCCCAGTGGAGTTTGTCCACCAAGCTGGACAATGACGCCAGCTACCGGGCCGGACTCGGATTCCGCGTGGAATACCTCCATCACGTCTTCAAAGGTTAACGGTTCAAAGTAAAGGCGGTCAGCAGTGTCGTAGTCCGTGGACACGGTCTCAGGGTTGCAGTTAACCATGACGGTCTCGTAGCCCTGTGCGGACAGCTCGAGCGCTGCGTGAACACAGGAGTAGTCAAATTCGATGCCCTGGCCAATTCGGTTCGGGCCGGAGCCCAGGATGATGACTTTTCCTTTGCTGTCGTCCGGCGCCAGCCGGACCTCGGACTCAGCGTCTGGGTCGAGCTCGTAAGAGCTGTAGTGGTACGGAGTCTGTGCCTCGAACTCACCTGCACAGGTGTCGACGGTCTTGTACACCGGGCGAATGCCCAGGGACCAACGCAGGGAACGAACGCCATCCTCGCCCGCGAACTCAGGACGAAGCGCGGCAATCTGGGCGTCGGAAAGCCCGAAGACCTTTGCCTCACGCAGAAGCTCAGCATCGAGAACCGGCGCATTAACGAGTTCTGCACGGAAATCAACGAGTGCCTTGAGCTCAGCAAGGAACCATGGGTCAATCTTGGAGTGCTCGTGGAGTTGCTCAACGGTAGCGCCCAAGCGGAAAGCTAGTTCGACGTCGTACATGCGGCCCTCAGTCGGGCGCTCGAGGTCCTTGAGGACTGCGTCCAGATCCTGAGCACAATCGCCTGCAAAGAACTCGTCAGGCTTGGTCCAGAACCCGTTAGGCTTGCTCTCGAGCGAACGCATCACCTTGTTGAGACCAGAGATGTAGTTGCGGCCGATGCCCATGGCCTCACCCACCGACTTCATGGTGGTGGTCAGGGTGTCATCTGCACCTGGGAACTTCTCGAAAGCAAAGCGAGGAGCCTTGACGATGACGTAGTCCAAGGTCGGTTCAAAGGCGGCCGGGGTAACACCCGTGATGTCGTTCTGGACCTCATCCAGCGTGTATCCAATGGCCAACTTTGCAGCCAACTTGGCGATGGGGAAGCCCGTTGCCTTGGAGGCAAGAGCGGAGGAACGAGACACACGCGGGTTCATCTCGATGACGATGATGCGGCCATCAACCGGGTTGACGGCGAACTGGATGTTGCAGCCGCCGGTGTCAACGCCGACCTCGCGAATAATCGCAATGCCGAGGTCACGCATCTTCTGGTACTCGCGGTCAGTCAGGGTCAGGGCTGGTGCCACGGTTACAGAGTCACCAGTGTGCACGCCCAATGCATCGACGTTTTCGATAGAAGCGATGACCACGACGTTATCGTCGCCGTCGCGCATCAGCTCGAGCTCAAATTCCTTCCAACCAAGGATGGATTCCTCAATGAGAACGTTGGCCTCGGGCGAAGCAGCCAGGCCGCCGCCTGCGATGCGGTCGAGATCTTCCTGGTTATAAGCCAGGCCAGAACCCAAACCACCCATGGTGAAGGAAGGACGCACGACTACCGGCAGGCCAAGCTCTGCAACGGTCTCGTGGACCTCGTCCATGTTGTGGCACACGCGGGAGCGCGCAGACTCGCCACCGATGGAGGCCACGATGTCCTTGAACTTCTGACGGTCCTCGCCGCGCTCGATAGCGTCAATGTCTGCACCAATGAGCTCGATACCGTACTTATCAAGAATGCCAGCGCGGTCGAGCTGCACGGCAGCGTTCAGCGCGGTTTGGCCGCCCAGGGTAGCCAGGACAGCATCAATCTTGTGGCCCTCTTCGAGCTCCTTGACGATGATCTTCTCAATGAAGACAGGGTCGATTGGCTCGACATAGGTGTGGTCGGCAAATTCCGGGTCGGTCATGATGGTGGCCGGGTTGGAGTTGACCAGGGTGACGCGCAGTCCTTCTTCTTTCAGGATGCGGCAGGCCTGGGTGCCCGAGTAGTCAAACTCACAAGCCTGACCAATGACGATCGGGCCGGAGCCGATAACCAGGACGTGGTTTACATCGTTGCGCTTTGGCATAAGTTTCTAATCCTCTTCCTGGTTCTTACTTGTTCGGGGTGTGCTCGGTCATCAGCTCAATGAACTGATTGAACAGCGGGTTGGCATCGTGAGGGCCGGCTGCCGATTCAGGGTGGTACTGCACGGAATAAGCCATACCGTCCTTGAGCGCCACGCCTTCAATGGTGTTGTCGTTAAGGCAGGTGTGGGTCACGATGCCGCGACCGAAATCGGTGTCGAATTCCTCGCCAGCCGGATTCTCTTTGCCGGATGGGCTGGCGATAGCAAAACCGTGGTTCTGAGAGGTGATATCAATCTTGCCGGTCAGGTGATTCCGGACCGGAACGTTGATGCCACGGTGGCCGAACTTCATCTTGAAGGTGTCTAGGCCCAGGGCACGACCCAGAATCTGGTTACCGAAGCAGATTCCGAAGAAAGGCACGCGGGCGTCCAGAACATCGCGCACAACGACGACCATCTTGTCAGCGGTTGCTGGGTCACCAGGGCCGTTGGAAACGAAGACCCCGTCCGGGTTGTACTGTTTGATCTCCTCGTAAGGGGTGTTCGCCGGCACGACGATGGTCTCAATTCCGCGCTTAGCAAAGTTGGCCGGAGTCGCTGTCTTGACGCCCATATCGTAGGCAACAACGGTGAACTTCTTCTCCCCCTCTGCCGGAACGGTATAAGGCTCGTTAGTCGAGACCTCTGCCGAAAGGTCAAGACCTTCCATCGACGGCTGTCCCTTGACCTCAGCAAGCAACTCCTCGACAGGGCGCTCGGCTGCCTCGCCGCTGAACACGCCGGCGGCAATGGAACCGTAGTTGCGCAGGTGGCGAACTAGGGTGCGGGTGTCGATGCCGCGGATGCCGATAATGCCCTGGTTTTCCATCTCTTCGGAAAGTGAGCGCTCGGCACGCCAGTTAGACACGCGCTGTGCAAGGTCGCGGATAACCAAGCCCGCGACCCAGATCTTGTTGCCGTGGGACTCGTTGTCCTCGTCATTCCAGCCAGTGTTACCGATCTGTGGTGCGGCTGCAACCACAATCTGGCGGTGGTAGGACGGGTCCGTCAAGGTCTCCTGGTAACCGGTCATGGCGGTGGTAAACACTGCCTCGCCGAGTGTGGTGCCGGTGGCGCCGAACCCGTATCCACGGAAGGTACGACCGTCAGCCAGCACGAGAATTGCCGGGATCCTTGCCGGTTTGTTGTCAGTCACAATGTGGCCTTTCTCTGGCTCAAAAGATTTCCTAGGTTGCAAGATTACTTGCCTTCAGCTTCGTCTGCGCCGAGTTCATAAGTTACGGTGCCGCGCAGAATGGTGTGGGTGACGCGGGCGCCAAACTCCTCACCTTCATAAGGATTGTTTTCAGACTTCGAGGCAAGCTGCGTGGAATCAGATACCCACGGGTGCTCCGGGTCAACAATGGTCAGGTTCGCAGGCTCGCCAACCTCAATCGGACGACCATGACCTGGTAGCTTGGTGATCTCAGCTGGGCGCTCAGACATCACGCGGGCGACGAAACGCCAATCAGCGAGCCCAGTGGCAACGAAGATTTTCGCAATGACCGCCAGTGAAGACTCTAGGCCCAACATGCCAGGCTTCGCGTTCTCGAACTCCACACACTTGTCCTCCGAGCCATGCGGCGCATGGTCGGTTGCAACGACGTCGATAAGCCCATCGAGCAGGGCTTGGCGCAAAGCAAGGGTGTCACGCTCCTCGCGCAGCGGCGGGTTCACTCGGAACACACCGTCATAGGTCACGAGCTTCTCGTCGGTGAGCAGCAGGTGGTGCGGGGTGACCTCTGCGGTCAGCGGGATGTCCTGGCTCTTAGCCCACTTCAAAAGCTCCACCGTGCCTTCGGTCGAGGCGTGACAGATGTGCATACGGTTGCCGTAGTCACGGGCGAGCAGGGCGTCGCGGGCCACGATGGACTCCTCAGCCACGCGCGGCCAGCCACGCAGACCCAGCTTCGCGGCGGTCTCGCCCTCGTGCGCCGAAGCACCCTGGGTCATACGGTGATCCTCCGCGTGCTGCGCCAACAAGACATCCAACCCCTTGGCGTATTCCAGCGCGCGGCGCATCAGCTGCGGATCCTGGACGCACTTACCGTCGTCGGAGAACATGCGGACCTTCGCGTCAGAGCGCGCCATCATGCCGAACTCAGTAAGAGTCTTGCCCTCGAGGCCCTTGGTGATGGAACCCACCGGGTGAACGTCGCACAAGCCCAGTGCCTGCGACTTAGCCCAGACGGACTCAGCGATGATCGGCTGGTCAGTAACCGGAGTGGTGTTAGCCATGGTGAACACCGCAGTGAATCCACCCTTGGCGGCTGCCTTGGAACCGGTCTCGATGGTCTCGGTGTCCTCACGGCCAGGCTCGCGCAGGTGGACGTGCATGTCCACGAGGCCCGGCAGCAAGACGTTGCCCTGACCGTCGATGCTCTCATCGAAGGAGGTGTTGGATTCCAAGTTTGCTCCGATGGCAGCAATTACGCCGTTCTCAATAAGGAGCTGCACTGGCTCGCCTTCACCGTAAGGGCGAACGTTGGTCAGCAACAGACTCTTTTCCGCGGGGGCGGAAAGACGGCCGGTTTCTGGATAGTTAGTCATAAGTTGCTCTCCCCTTTTAGATTCCGGCGTTCTCGCCATTAGTCAGAAGTGTGAACAGCACTGCCATGCGCACGTGGACACCGTTGTTTACCTGCTGCAGAACCGCAGTCTGGTCATAGTCAGCAACCGCGTAATTGATCTCCATGCCACGGAGCATAGGACCTGGGTGCATGACGATGGCGTCCTTCTTCATCGCTGCAGCACGCGTCTTGGACAGCCCGTAGAGGTTGGCGTATTCGCGATGCGACGGGAAGAAGCCACCGTTCATGCGCTCAGCCTGAACGCGCAGCATCATCACAACGTCGGCGTCGGCAATCTCAGAGTCAAAATCATAGGAGACGTTCACCGGCCAGGTATCTACTCCGAAAGGCAAGAGGGTCGGCGGTGCCACAAGGGTGACCTCCGCGCCAAGCGTGGTCAGCAAATCAACATTGGAGCGGACCACGCGGGAGTGCAGGCAGTCACCAACGATCTTGACCTTGAGACCTGAGAAGTTTCCGTCCTTTAGACCAAGACGTTGACGCATAGTCAAGGCGTCGAGAAGCGCCTGCGTTGGGTGCTGGTGCGCGCCATCGCCCGCGTTGATAACGGACGGGCCCTTGCCACCTGGTGCAACCCATTCGGAAAGCTGCTGAGCAGCTCCCGAAGATGGGTGGCGGATGATGATGGCGTCCGCGCCGATGGAGGAAAGAGTGAGGCCCGTGTCCTTGAGGGACTCACCCTTCTTCACTGACGACGTCGAGGCAGACAGGTTGATGACATCAGCAGACATCCACTTGCCCGCGGTCTCAAACGAGGAACGGGTGCGAGTGGAGTTTTCGTAGAACAGGGTAAAGACGGTGCGGCCGCGCAGCGTCGGCAGCTTTTTAACCTCGCGACCGTCGAGAGCCTCGTGGAACCGGTCGGCCTCGTCGAGAAGGCCAACGATCTCGTCCTTGGACAGATCTGAAATGGACAGTAAGTGCTTCATTTAAGCCTCCGCGGTGGTGCGGGTCAGGATGACGGCGTCGCGGTCGTCAATATCAGCGTTGAAGACGGTGACGTCTTCGTCGCGTGCCGTAGGGATGTTCTTGCCCACGTAATCAGCGCGGATCGGAACCTGACGGTGACCGCGATCAACGAGGACAGCGAGCTGGATGATGTCGGGGCGTCCCACGTCCGAGAGAGCATCAAGTGCCGCTCGAATCGTACGACCGGAGAACAAAACGTCATCAACCAAAATAACGGTTGCGCCGTTAATTCCTCCGTTAGGGATCTTGGTTGGCTGCAGGGCACGGTGCGGTTTGCTGTTGAGATCATCGCGGTAGAGCGTGATGTCCAACGAGCCCCATGGAACTTCCACCCCTGAAAATTCCTCAATTTTGGTTGCTAGGCGCATAGCCAATGGCACGCCACCAGAGGGAATGCCAAGGAGTACGACCCGAGGTGCGTCCTCAGAGTCGAGCGCCGTCTTTTCAATGATCTGGTGCGCGATGCGTGCGACAGTTCGCGCGACGTCATCAGAGCTCAACAGCTCATTTGACTCCGCGTTGGTGCCAGTTCCACTCATCGTGACCTCCTTCCCCGCCTCACGGTGCGGTCTTTAAAGGATGCCGGTAGATGTAATCGAGGGAAATCTGCCGCGGGATTGCGCAACAAACTCCACCTCAAATGGTTTTGGATGTCTATGCTTAAAAGACAGCAATCACTTTAGCACTTCGGTGCCTAACTTGTGTGCACTTGCGCACGGTGTAACCACACAGCAGCACTCCACGCTGCTAGCGTCGTGCATAGCTATCAAGAATTAGTTCGTTTGGTGCTGTGAAGGCGTCAATGAGGTAACCAAACGGGTGAGAAGGAAGGCACAGGCCTAGTGAGTTTTTCGGCACAGCACGTGGTACCCGCCCCACGTGAGCAAGTATGGCAATGGCACGCCCGCCGAGGAGCCCTAGCGCGTCTTACTCCTCCATTCGTTTTCATGACGCCGCTCCAACAAGCCGAGTCCTTGGCAGACGGTACATCGATTCTCGGCCTGCCAGGCGGACTTAAATGGATCGCGCGGCATGACCTTTCACGCTTCCAAACCGGAGTAAGTTTCACCGACGTCTGCCTGACCGCGCCAATGCGCTCCCTGGCTACATGGCGCCATGATCACCTTTTCAAAGACGAAAACCAGGAAGGCGCCGAGGTCCCGTACACGCGGATCACGGATAACGTCGATACCCGCATTCCAGCCCACGCGATGAACTCCCTGTTCGCTTACCGCCAGCAGCAGCTCATCAAGGATTTTGAATTCCTGACACAGCTCAAGGAGCTGGGACCGCATGCGCTACCCCCTGCAGTCGCTGAGCAACAAGCCGTCCGTCCGCTCGTCTTCGCTATTACCGGTTCCCGTGGCGGGGTGGGCCGTGCGTTGACTGCCCAGCTCACCACCGCTGGGCACCAGGTCATCCAACTTGTACGCGCCAACCCGAAGCCGGGCCAGCGTTTGTGGCGGCCACATCTGCCTTCGCCTGAGCTCTTAGAAGGCGTAGATGTACTCATTCATCTCGCTGGCGAGCCGATCTTTGGGCGATTCAACAGCGCCCACAAGGCAGAGATTCGGGACTCCCGCGTGGGACCGACACGCCTCCTGGCGCAGGTTGCAGCTCATACCCCAGGATTGAGCACCATGGTGTGCGCGTCTGCTATTGGTTTTTATGGATCTGACCGTGGCGATGAAGAACTGACCGAAGCCGCACCGCGCGGCGAGGGATTCCTCGCCGATGTCGTAGAGGCCTGGGAAGATGCTTGTGCTCCTGCCCGGAACGCGGGAAAGCGGGTAGTAAATGTGCGCACCGGCATCGCTCTCTCTGGCAACACCGGCCTGCTCCCGATTCTGCGCGCCCTTTTCTCCACAGGACTCGGTGGCACTTTCGGAAAAGGCGAATTTTGGTATAGCTGGATTGCACTAGATGATCTCACCGACATCTATTTCCGCGCCGCGGTAGATTCCCAACTTAGCGGCGCTATCAACGCAGTCTCCCCCACCCCAATCCTTAACAAGGAGTTTGTGGGCGCATTGGGCGAGGAACTCAAACGGCCTGCTGTAGTGCCGATCCCTACGATCGGGCCGGCACTGCTTTTGGGCAAAGAAGGCGCGCGTGAGTTGGCCTTGGCCAACCAAAGGGTACTTCCCACAAAGCTTCAGCAGGTGCGTCATTCCTTCCGCTATGAAAGTGTCGATGCGGCCCTTGCACACGAGCTGGGCGGCGAAGAGCTGTGGGGGTCTAAGTCGCAGCGCGGGTGAGTAAACACATCACCTATCACTCCGGTACCCTTGGGTGAGTCGTCCAATTTGTTCACTAAGTACCAACGTGAGGATTGTAATCAGTGACTGATCAGCCCAACGGTCAACCCACCATCGTTCCAGACACCCCAATTGAGGCAGTGACTCTTGAGCGGGTGGCTGAAATCTTCGATTCAGAGAATCTGGAGTACCGCATCGAAGAGCAGCCCGTATCTGAGGACCAGACGGTCCAGCTGCTGCGTACTGGTTTCTCGAATACCGCCATCGCATTGCAACTGCGCGGAAATACGCTCACTGCTGATTCTGTGTGGCGCGGTACTGTTCCTGCTTCTGAGGGGCCAAACCTCCTGATGCTGATCAACCAGTGGAATCAGACTCACTTTGCACCCACTTTCCGTTTCTTCGAAGGCCCGGAAAACACCCTGGCTGTTTCCGGCGTTCGAGAACTCGACATCACGCACGGCGCGTCGCGTAACCAGCTTGGTGCCTTCGTGATGTCCACTTTGGACGCCATCTTGCAGTCCTTCGCGTGGATGGAAGAACAGTACCCGCAGCTCGTAACCTGGGAGGAGCACCAGAATGACTAATCAAGCCGCCGCTCAGCCGCAGGTCGATCTAGACCGCGTTATTGAAGCCATGAAGACCTTCGACATTGAACTAACTGCAGTCGAAGGCCGCGATGACGCGGCTACCGCTAACCTAAACGGCCTACCATGCCTTTTTGCAGTCCTAGACTCAGTGACCATCGTCCGCTGCGATGTTCCTACCGATGCTTCTTATGCAAAGGCCGACGCCGGTCTTTTCTTGGCTGCTAATCAAATCAACTCCGTCGCGTTAGGTGCACGCGCAGTCATCACCGAGCACGAAGGACTCCTCGTAGTCCGGACCGAGCGGGATATTGCTTGCGCCGCCGGAATGTCCGATGAGCAACTCGCTGCTTCTTTGAAAGTAGCTGTTGACGGCGTTATTGGCGCCCAGGACACCATGGTGGCTTCCGCAGAAGAGATGGCGAAGTTGGGGTCCGAGACAGCGGCGAAGGCCGGCGAGGATTCCTAGCCTCTACAACGCAGCTTAAGCGCCCCAAGCCTAAGTTCTCACCGTTTTCCGAGGGAGGCCAATGCGCCTCCCTCCTTTTATCCTCCATTGATAAAGAAGGCATCTTTCGTGGCTATCACGTCCACTTCCAACCAATCTCCCGCATCCCCAGACCTGCATCAAATTAAGCCGGTCAATATCCACCGTCTCGCAGAGCTCTTTGAATTGCTTGAAGCAGACTATGTCTTGGTAGACAAGGTCATCGAGTCCGGCAGCGACGGCGACCTTGATGACACCGCCGAGAAGCACGCTGAAAAGAACACTGAAAAGAACACTGAAAGCAGCACAGGCCGCTCGCTTGGCGGCGCCCTTGTACTGCAAACCGGTCTTCCCCACATCACGATCCATTTTGATCTCGTGGACGATGTACTTAGTGCCTTTGCGGTGTGGGAAGGCAGAATCCCAGCCCGCGCTGAGGAGAAAGTGGGAGCATTCGTCTCCGACTTCAACTGGAACATGGCCGCCCCGACGCTAAGCTATGACTTCCGGGTCAAAGGCAACGGCGCGCCCACAGATAAGGAACCCACGGAAGAGATTGCCATCTGCGCCAACCGCGCCATGGGCGTAGGCGAAGGGCTCACTCGTAACCAGCTCGGCAGCTTCGTGCTGAGCGCCTTGGACAGCTTCGGCTCCGCTTTCGAAACTGTGGCTCAGGAATTTCCACAGTCTGTGAAGTGGCAAGAGAAAGAAGATGCGCACCAGTCCCCTGCTGCACGCAAGAAAGGCCAAGGCCGCTAATGACGCACAATAACGTTGACCCATTTCAACTCTTCGGTGAGATGTCTTTTCCTGCTGTGACCGTTCAGCGCACCGCCAAACAGTTGGGCACCCCTGAACTCAACATGGACCCATCTGAGAATCCTGACTTTCCGGATGCACTTAGCGGCAAGCTCAACAATCTTGACTGGGTGATTTCGGTTGCGGAGGATCTGGTCAAGCTGGAGTGCATCTTGCCTACCACGCTGTCCTACGAGGATGTCGCCCAAGTCCTGCAAGTGATCACGAACGAACATAACGCATCAGCTTTTGATGGCCGCGCGCTGCTCGGTCAAACCGAAGAAGGCATGATTGAGCTGCGTGGAGACGCCAGCTTTGTCACCGCCGCCGGCATGAATGATGACCAGCTCTTTCACGCGCTGAATCTCGCCATCATCGCAGCTCAGGATGCCCTCTTTAGTTCCCTGGACCGCTTCAACGCCTTCGCGCTGGCCGTCAAAGAGGCCGATGAGCAAGAGGGCAACTAGCCCACTGGCTCTGTCGCCTATTCGGCGTCGAGAATGCGCGGCCTTTCGGCCTCTGGGTCGAAGCCGTGATCGAAGGGGCCACGGAGTCGATCTCAAAGACTCAGCAAGCCGCGCACCAACGCACTGAACGCGCCCAATGACGCCACGCTCAAAGACAACATGCGCGCCTTTTCGCGCGGGACGTGGCGAGCGATGCGCTTGCCCACCGTAATACCGATGAACATGCCCACCACGCCAGCTGGCCAAATGAGCCACGTGACATCGGAGAATCCCCCGGCACCAACAAGCAACTTCGTCGTCACAGAGAATAGCCCGCCGACGAAGAAGCACGGCTGCAACGTCGCGGCGTAGACGGCTTGCGGCCAGCGAGCAGCCTGCGCATAAACCGTGATCACTGGACCAGCCACACCCGCTAGTGTGTTGGTAAAGCCGCCGATAACGCCGGCAGACAGTGCTGGGCCAATTCCGTTCATCTCCGGCACGAATTTCTTGCCAAAAGTCACTACGCCCAGTGCCACGAGCAAAGCCGTACCGACCAAGACGAGCAGCACCGCCGAGTCAATGTTTGCGACCAGCAATGCCGCTGGTATTGCGCCCAGCACCATTACCGGTGCGATGCTCAGGAACTTCTTCCAGTCTACGTTCGCGCGCATCGAATACGTGGTGAGCAGCGCATTGACCACCGCCAAAACGTTGATCACCATGATGCCTTGGACTGGTCCCAACAGCAGGGTTAGGATCGGGCCACCAATAAGACCCAGACCCATGCCTGAGACGCGCTGGAGGCACGACCCAAGCGCTACCGTCGCCAGGATCGCTAATGGAATCCACATCATTGTGCGTACTTCTCGACCACGGCTCGTCCTACGTGTTCAGGGAACATACCCGTCACGTTACCGCCAAACTTCGCCACCTGTTTACACAACGAGGAGCTGATGTAACCGTACTTCTCGTCGGTTAGCAGAAAAATCGTATCGATTCCTGAAAGCCGGCGGTTCATCTGCGCCATCGGCAGCTCGTACTCGTAGTCGAGCGAGGAACGCAGGCCCTTAACCAGGGTGTCGATACCATGCTCAGTGGTGTAGTCCACCAGCAGCCCTGACCACCAGTCGACCTTGATGTGGGAATCGAAGGTCTTGCGGATAAAACCCACGCGTTCCTCAACGCTAAACAGGCCTGAAGGCTTGTCCGGGTTGGCGGTCACCAGAACCGTCACCTCATCGAACAGCGCAGCCGCACGGTTGATGATGTCTACGTGGCCCAAGGTGATCGGGTCAAATGAACCCGGGCATACCGCTTTAGTGGTCAACTTCTATTCCTCTTCCTCGGAGGCATGGCCGTTCGGCTCCGTCTCTAGTGCTCGATGGTAAATAGCCATGTCAAAGCGGGCGATGCCAAACGTACGCTTTTTCAGTTTCTGTCCGGTCGGCTCGAAGCCCTTCGGCCAGACGGTTTCGGGGCTATCAACGTGACGCTCGATGACCACTATCGCGGCGTCGTCAAGCACTGGCTCAATCGCCGCAAGCAAGCCATCGACGTCGTCAAAAGCGTACGGAGGATCCGCGAGCACCATGTCGAAGTAATTGCGCGGAGCAGATGCCAGGTACGTCGAGGCTTTCATCTCGCGGACACTCACCCGTGGGTGCTTGACGACGCCCATGTTGTGCTGGATGACCTTTACGGCCGCCGGACTCGATTCAACGAGCACGACCTCCTCTGCCCCACGGCTCGCGGCTTCCAAGCCCAGTGCACCCGAGCCTGCAAACAAATCCAGAACGCGACTATCGGCAAAACCCCACCGCACGTTGAGCGAAGAAAACAGTCCTTCGCGTGCACGGTCGGAGGTCGGTCGAGTACCGGACTCGGGCACCTTTATGCTGCGCCCACGCGCCTCGCCTGCAATGATTCTGGTCATCGTTCCTCCCCAATACTTGCGAGAACATCACCGCCATAAACACTGGCATAGTCTTCCTGGGACAATTCGGCGACGATACCTGGACCCGGCACCACAACAGGCGCTTCGAGCTTGGTCGCCTCCACCGTCGCTATCACTTGTCCTGCCGCGACGTGCTCGCCCACGCGTACGTGGTAGCGCACGGTGCCGGCGAAGGGGGCGCAAATAATCATGGCTTCTAGGTTAGCGCCTAAAGCGGGGCATCATTCAACCGGCTGCACTATCCGCCGGGAAAACTAATTCTTCTCCAAATATTCCTGCTCACTTTGGCTCAGATTTTTAGTGAGCTCATGCGCCAGTTGCGGATTGCGCTGCACTAAAGCGAAAGCATCGTCATGTGTGCGCTCGACGATGTCCCTATCCTGAGCCAAGTCCAATAGCTTAAGGGAACGTTGCGTGCCCGACTGCACTGTGCCCAAGATGTCACCCTCGTGGCGTTGCCTTAAGTCCAACTCAGCGAGCTCGAAGCCGGAGGTGGTGTCCGCGATCTGCATGATGCGTTTAAAGGTCGGAGTGTTTTCCGCAGCCGTGGTGTGAAATAAACAAATGGAGGCGTTGCCTCCACGACCCACACGTCCGCGCAGCTGGTGGAGCTGAGATACTCCAAAGTTCTCTGACTCGCGGATGAGCATCACCGTGGCATTGGGTACGTCCACACCCACCTCAATCACAGTCGTGGAGACCAGCACATCAGTCTCGCCTCGGCTAAAGCGATTCATGACTTCTTCTTTGTCGGCCATCCTGCCGTGCAGCATGTCCACGGTTAGCCCCTGCAGCGGTCCACTTTCCAGTTGTTCTGCTACCTCGAGAACCCCACCCTCGCCTTCGATACGGGGGCACACGATATAGGCCTGATGGCCGGCCGCAACCTCCTCGCGGATGCGAGCCAAGGCGCGCTGCACCCAGGCGGGGGCCCATTCGGGAACCACATTCGATTGAATAGGTTTGCGCCCACCCGGCAGCTCCTTGAGCGTAGAGACCGCAAGATCGCCGAACACGGTCATGGCAATCGTGCGCGGAATCGGTGTCGCCGTCATCACCAATAGGTGTGGGCTAATTCCCTCCCTGGTTTTATTGCGCAGGCTGTCGCGCTGCTCGACTCCGAAGCGGTGTTGCTCGTCGACCACCACAAGGCCTAAGTCAAAGAACTCGACGGTGTCCTGGATTATCGCGTGTGTGCCGATAACGATGTCGGCCTCACCCGAGACAATGTCCAATAACGCTTGGCGCTTTTGTGCTGTACGCATAGAACCGGTCAACAAGGTAACGGTTACTCCAGCAGGGACGCTGGCGCTAATCGACGCCGCGTGTTGCGACGCGAGGACCTCCGTCGGGGCAAGAAGTGCTGCCTGTTTGCCGGCATCGACGGCTTGGAGCATCGCGCAGGTTGCAACCATGGTCTTGCCCGAGCCGACCTCGCCTTGTAGCAGGCGCATCATTGGCAGCGTGCCGGAGAGATCCGCGTCGATCTCGCCGATGACCTGGCGTTGGCCTGCTGTGAGCTCGAAAGGCAGGTTAGCCAGCAACTCGTCACGATATCCCTCCAGAATGGCGGGCATGGCCACCGCAGTGCGCGCCTGGCTATCGCGCTGCCGCAGTGCCATAACAATACCGATGGACAGCGCCTCGTTGTACTTCAGCCGCTGGATAGCGCGTTCAGGGCCAGCGGCCGTGGGCTGATGAATCTCGCGCACAGCCTGATCCAGGCTCACCATCATGCGATAGTCCAATGGTTCAGGAATCGGCGGCGTATTTGCCAAGACCATGTGAATGGCGCCCATGATGTACCACGAGGTGACCTTACCGCTGGCCGGATACACAGGGATCCACTCCTGCTCGAGCAGCTGCTCGAGTTGGCCAAACTGCGAAAGGTTGCGCAGAGAGCCCGTGGCCTTGAGCTTGGGGCCACTTGCTGAATCGTCGACGTCGTAAAGCGCATCGCTCTGCCCGCCGGCATCGATGATGACAAAGTCAGGATGCTGAAGCTGTGGCTGACCGCGGAAGAACTTGAGCTTGCCACTGAGCATCAAGCGCATGCCCTGGCGCAAAACTCGCGTCAGGTAATGGGCGTTGAAAAAGGTGGCGGTGATGCCGTTATCCATCGACAATGTCAGCAGGAAAGCCTTGCCCGTGTTGCGCTGCTGGAGGCGCAATACTTGGCCGGTGACGGTGACGTAGTCGCCCTCATTGGCGCCGCCTAGGCCTACTTCCTTGTTGTGGCGGATGTAGTCGCGCGGATAATGGCTAAGCAGCTGCCCGCAGGTGGTGTACCCAAAGGCCTTTTTGATTTTGGCGGCATCCTTCGCAGGCAAGACATCCTTTAATAGCCGATCATCTTGCCAGCCCAACATGCCTACTCCACCCCAATTTCAGTAGTGATTCCGCCTACGTGAATCGCAACGACTTCTACGTCGAGCTCATCGCTCAACTCAGCGTCGCTGAGCTCAACACCAGACAGGATAGTCACTTGTTCCCCGCCCCCGGCGAGCATCTCCCGGCTCTTGGCGATGATTGCCTCCACTGACTCTTCGTCGGGGCTATCTACCCGCATGGAACGCGCGGCGTCGCGCATGACTGACACCATGGAGTCGGTATCCGGGTTATCTGGCTCGTAGACCGAAATCGCAGCGAGTCCGGCCACCAGGGAGGCGGTGGGCACAACGCGGGCATCGCCGGCGTCACCACCGTAGCCGTTGGGCAGATAGATGTCCTGCGCCGCCGAGGTCTCCACGATCTCATCAGGGCGCACAATCCGGGCACCAACGGTCTCGAATAGCGCGGCTACAGGACCAGCTGGTGCAACGGCGAAGATGGTGCGCGTTTCCGCTTCAGCTTCCGCTTGTGCTTGTGCTTCAGGAAGAACCTCGAGGCGCAGGCTGCTTACTGCTCCAGCTGCGAAAGCCATCTCGATGACAGGGCCCGCCTCGCGGGTGTGAATGTGAACGGTGCCAGCGTCTTCGGTTGCGCGCGCTACGACCAAGCTGTTGCCGTGCGGCGCCAAGATCTGCTCGAGCGCAACCAAATCACCTTCGAAGAAGAAGACCACCTCGAGCTCAGCCTCTACCTCTTCAATAGCCTCAGCATCGCGAACGGTACCGCCCTCGATCTCGGCCAAGAGTGTCTCGAGCAGGATGACGAATCCAGTTCCTCCTGCATCGACCACTCCAGCCTCGCGGAGGACCGTCAGCTGGGTGGGCGTTTTCTCTAGCGCTTCGCGCGCAGCGGTGATGGTATCAACCAAGATTTCATGGAGCTGAGCACCAGGGCGCTGGGCGGATTCCTCCGCTGCAGCTGCTGCTGCACGAAGCACCGAGATGACCGTTCCTTCGACTGGGCGCGCAATCGCTCTCTCAACGAGTCGAACTGCCAGGCTCAACGCCTCTGCCAGTGTTTGGCCATCCACTCGGGAGTCCACGGTTGAGTCGGCAACGCCACGGAGCACCTGCGAGAGCACCATGCCGGAGTTGCCGCGTGCACCACGCACCGAGCCGATAGCCAAAGCCTCGGCTACGTCGCCGCCCTTTTCCACCTCTGCGAGGGCGGCCTCCATGGTGTGCGCCATGTTTGAGCCGGTATCGGAGTCCGGGACCGGAAACACGTTAAGCGCATTGATCTCAGCTCTTCGATGGGAAAGCTCGCCGACGGTGCGGATCGCCCAATTGTGGAGACCGCGGGCATCTAACGAACTCGGGAAAGACATGCCGATTAGTTTACAAGTGCCAGTCGACACTCCGCGCGCCTTGGTCACTTAAATACGCATTGGTGCGGGAAAAGGGCCTAGAGCCAAAGAATCCTCGACGCGCAGAAAGCGGCGACGGGTGCGGCGACTCGATTCTCGGAACGTCGGGTAAAAATGCGCCGCACGCCTGGGCATCCTTACCCCATAAGATCGCCACCATTGGCTGTTTATTCAGGGCTTTAATCGCAGCCTCCGTGATGTGCTGCCACCCCAAATTCCGGTGCGAACCAGCATCACCTGGCGCAACGGTGAGAACGCGGTTGAGCATCAGAACCCCTTGCTCCTGCCACGCGCTCAGGTCCCCATCGGCCTTAGGCGCGATGCCCAGATCGGCCTCCAACTCGGCATAAATGTTACGCAGCGAACGAGGCGCGGGAACACCGGGAGCCGTTGAGAATGCCCTCCCCATCGCATGCCCTGGCGTGGGGTAAGGGTCCTGCCCCACGATGAGAACCTTCACCTGCGGCAGCGGCAGGCTAAAAGCAGCAAACACGTAAGGAGGCGCAGGCAAGAACTCCTGGCCAGCCAATGCTTCTTCAATGCCTGGCAGGTAGCGCTCAAGCGCAAGTTCTAAGACTGGCAACCATGACTCATCGATGACCGAAGTATCGAAGAGCTGACTGTGTAATGCTTTCATGTCCTATCTCCTCTCTTCACGCGTGACCGTCTCTTCACGCGTGACCGTGCTAGAGACTTTGCCATCCTGAGGCATAACGAGGCTTATTCCCGTCGATGGTGAGCCCGGTACCGCGGTTGACCGTGCCGATAACGCGGAAACCCGAAGGAGCATCCTTCTGCGTCGTGGCCACAAGAGTGTGGTCTTCCCCACCGGTCAGGACCCATTCCCACGGGTCTATACCGAGTACCGCCCCGGCCGTCACCAACAAAGAGTCCGGCGCAATAGCGTGGGAGTTCAGGTCAATGTGGACGTTCGACTGCTTCGCCATCGTGCCAATATCGGGCACCAAGCCATCCGAGTTATCAGTCATGGCGGTTGCACCAGTCGCCCGCGCAATGACGCCGCGGCCCGGCTTGAGCCAAGGATTGCAGTGGGCGTCGATAAGCGGCCACAGCTCCTCGTGTTCGGGCGGTAAATCTCTGCCGAACTCCTGGAGCAAAGCAAGCCCCGCAGCCGAATAGCCAATCTTGCCGTGGCTGACCACCTTTTGACCCGGCCGCGCTCCTGACAAGACCAAGGGCTCTTGGCTGCCACCCAAGGAACCGATTGCAGTCACCGTAATGACCAGTTCCTTGGAGCGCGTAAGGTCGCCGCCCACCAGCTCAGCGTTATAAAAAGCACAGCGCAGCCCGATTCCCTCGGCCATCCCTCGCACGAAGTTGACTGGAGTATCCGCAGGCGCTGCGATAGCTAGTAGGGCTGCCGTGGGGCGCGCACCCATTGCTTCAACATCCGCAAAGTTGCGCAGAATGGCCTTTTGACCAATCTCGTTGGGAGTTGACCAATCGCGCCGGAAATGCCGCCCTTCGACCATCATGTCGGTCGATGCCACGGTCCGGGAATTCGGTGTGGCGGGATACATCACTGCTGCGTCGTCGCCATTGAGCGCACTCGGCGCCGCTGCGATGATCTCACCAATGACATAGTGTTCCCCTGCTTGCCCGAGAGTGTGAGACAAATGCACGATTGCCTTTCTCATGGGGTTTGAGTTTGTACTTCTACGACGCGTTAGGATAAACGCTTATGAGCAACCAATTTAACAGCACCGCCGTTCTCATCTCACTTGGCCTCTCCATAGCGATGGTGTTCGCGGTTATCTTTGGTGCCAAGTTCTACTTTGAGAACACAGCCAAAGCGCCAATTGCGCTTTCCCCTATTCAATCAGAAGACGCAGACTCTCCCGAGTGCCAGGCAGTTGTTGCAGCTGCCCCTGAAGAGTTGATGGGCCAGCCCCGGGCTGAAATCGCCGAGCCAGTCCCACCAGGGGCCGTCGCATGGGCAAAACTATCTTCTGAATCGGTAAGCCTGCGCTGCGGAGCAAGTCTGCCCTATCAATACACCACCTACTCCCAAACCGAGGATGTTGATGGAGATCAATGGCTGCAGGTAAAAGACATGACCCCAGGATCGAACCTCACCACGTGGTACAACACTGAACGCACTCCGGTTGTTGCAGTAACCACGTTTAATGACGAACGTCCAGAAGGTCTTGAAGAAGCACTCGCAAAGCTTCCTAAAGCCAAGCAAAAGCCTCGTCAGGCTCCGCTTTCCCAGCTCAAATCCGGGCCCGCTGACATGTGCAAAGCCCTAGAAAAAGCGCTTCCAGCGGAGGCAGCCGATGAGTACACCCGCCGCACCGATATCAAAGAAAAGAACACCTACGTCTGGAGCGCTAAAGGCCGCGAGGACATTGTGGTGCGGTGTGGCGTAGCACCCCCCGAGAACTATGCTGCTGGCGCACAGCTGCAGCAGGTCAATAACGTCCCCTGGTTTGAGGACACCACCTTGGCTGAGGGCACCACTGGCGGCACTCGATTCGCACTCGGCCGTGCGAATGACTTAGCGCTGTTCGCACCGCAGGATGCCGCTAACTCCGCTCTGGTGCGGCTTAGCGACGCCCTCGTTAAAGCCACCCCAAGCCAGTAGCTGGAGGCTGGGCGCCGCGTTATGCGCGTGCCATCGCGCCTTCGATGAGGGCGTCGAGAAGCGCGGCGTAGTCCACGCCTGTTGCTGCAAGAACCTGCGGGTACATGGAGATCGGCGTGAATCCCGGAAACGTGTTGATCTCGTTAATGTAGAAAGCATCCTTAGTGACGAAGAAGTCAACGCGGCTGAGCCCCTCGCAGCCGAGCGCGCGGAAGGCTGAGACCGCAGTTTCGCGCAAGGTCTGGATCAGATCCGGGTCAAGAGGCGCCGGAATTTGTGCGCTAACTCCTTCATCAATGTACTTAGCATCAAAGTCGTAGAAGCCTTCCTCTGCTTCTTCAATGCCGTTGAGCTGGGCAGGCACAGAGGCGATCACCGAACCATCCGCATATTCGAGCACACCGATTTCCACCTCAGCGCCCACGATTTCCGGCTCTACCAACACTTTGTTGTCGCTTTCGAATGCCACCTCGACGGCGCGCGAGAACTCTGCCCAATCGGTGACCTTGGAAACACCGATCGACGATCCGCCGCGTGCCGGCTTTACGAACACAGGCAGCCCCAGCTGCGCCTTCTCATCAGCGCTCAGCTCGGTGCGGCCTTTGAGAATCACCTCGGGCGCAACTGGCAGTCCCTCGGCAGTGAGCAGCTTCTTGGTGAACTCTTTATCCATGCCAGCGGAGGAGGCAAGGACCCCGGCGCCAACGTAAGGGATGTCGGAAAGCTCGAATAGACCCTGGACGGTTCCATCCTCGCCATAAGGACCATGCAGCACGGGGATAATAACGTCGACTTCCGCGAAGTGGCTGTGCTGGGTCACGTTGTGGAAACGGCCTTTGGTTTCAGGATTGAGGGAGAGCGCCAACTCATCACCCATAGTGACCTCTGGCAACACGCCGTCAACAATCTCGAGGCCTTCCATGGTGCCTGGCGTCCATTGGCCATCCTTGGTGATGCCAATCGGCACCACCGTGTACTTGGCGGGATCCAGATGCTTCATAATCGCTCCTGCAGAAATGCAGGAAACTGAATGCTCGGAACTACGGCCGCCATAAACTACGGCTACACGGATCTTTTCGCTCATGGAGTCAAACTTTACCCCGCCGGCTACTCCGATTTTTTAGTACGCCCCATCAACGCAACAATCATGTCTTCCACGCTCACTCCGCGGTGGCACACGCCGAACACCGCCTGAGTAATTGGCATCTCCACCCCAACCTGTTGGGCGAGGCGGAAGATAGAATCCGAGGAGATGACGCCCTCTGCGACTTGCCCATTTGTGGCAGCCTTGGCTTCCTCCAGCGTTCCGCCTTGGCCTAGGCGGTAACCGAAGGTGCGGTTGCGAGACAACGTCGAGCTGCAGGTTGCCACCAGGTCGCCCATGCCCGCGAGGCCGGAAAAGGTGAAAGGATCCGCACCAAGCGCCACACCAAGCCGGGTGATCTCTGCCAATCCACGGGTGATAATGGTGGCAAGCGTGTTGTTGCCTAAGCCTCGTCCAGAGGCCATACCGCAGGCCAGGGCGATGACGTTCTTGCAAGCGCCACCGATTTCCGCGCCAATGACGTCCGTATTGGTATACGGACGTAGGTACGGGGCCGCCGCTGCATGCTGCACCAGCTTTGCGCGTTCCTCATCGGTGCACGCGATAACTGTGGCCGCCGGTTGTTCCTCAGCGATCTCCTTGGCCAAGTTTGGACCCGAGAGCACAGCAATACGCGACGCCTCTACTCCGGTTGCGTCTGCAATGACCTCGCTCATGCGCTTGAGCGTCGCAGACTCCACACCCTTGGAGATCGACACCAGAGTGGAGTCAGCTGGCAGGAGCGGAGTCCACTTCTCTAGGTTGGAGCGCAGCGTCTGAGATGGCACGCCAAAGATCACGATGTCTGCGTTAGCCAGTGCCTCTGTAGCATCCGACGTCGCGTAAAGGCTTTCTGGCAGCGCCAAGCCCGGCAGATAATCGGCGTTGACGTGGGTCTGGTTGATTGCTTGCGCCAGTGCTGGGCGCCGAGCCCACAGACGAACCTCATTGCCTGCGTCAGCAAACACCTTTGCCAAGGTCGTACCCCAAGAACCGGCACCCATCACCGCAACGTTATGCATTGCCCTACCTCTAATCCCAGACTTATTCATGGACTATTTTCTGCACCCAGACTAACGCACGGGAAGCCTGGACTAAGACTGCTTCGGCGCTCGCTACTTCCACATAGGGGTGGACAGACTTCGCCGCGGCGCGTGCGGATGCAAAGCTCGCCCAGAAAGTGGAAAATAGAAGCGTTAATCTGCGCGCCATAATCTTTAAAGGAGCACAATGCCGAAGGCAAAGAACATGCACGAGACCGACAAGGACGTAAAGTCTGAGGTATTCATCTCCGGCCGACACCAGGAAATTCCCACCAACCCAGCCAAGGAATTCAAGCGCACCACCTTGGCAGCTGGCGCTGTGCTGTGGCGCGGAAACCCTCATGACCCAGAGGTAGCCATTATTCACCGCCCCCGTTATGACGACTGGTCCCTGCCCAAGGGCAAAGTCGATCCGGGCGAATCGCTTCCTACTACCGCCGCGCGCGAACTCCGTGAGGAAACCGGTTACGACGTCAAGCTAGGCAAGCTCATCGGCAAGGTGACATACCCAGTGCAGGGGCGCACCAAGGTGGTCTACTACTGGCTCGCCAAGGTACTCAGCGGTGACTTCACAGACAACAGCGAAACCGATGAACTGCGCTGGATGCCCATCGATGAGGCCAGCGAGCTATTGACCTACGACGTTGATACCGATGTGCTGGAAACGGCGAAGAAACACCTCCTCTTGGCCCCCACCACACGCGTGCTCTACGTCCGCCATGCCCACGCGCATGCGCGCCGCAACTGGGCTGGCGACGACAACCTGCGTCCGGTGGACAAGAAGGGGCGTCGCCAAGCAGAAATGCTCGTTCCCATGCTGGCGCCATTCCATCCCACCGCCATTTATTCGGC
Organism: Corynebacterium sp. HMSC06C06; assembly: GCF_001807295.1. Classification (NCBI taxonomy): domain Bacteria; kingdom Bacillati; phylum Actinomycetota; class Actinomycetes; order Mycobacteriales; family Corynebacteriaceae; genus Corynebacterium; species Corynebacterium sp. HMSC06C06. The sequence goes on along the minus strand of NZ_KV788489.1, from coordinate 30,688 downwards.
AGCACCGCAGCGCTGCCAACAAACCGCAGCACCCTTGGCGGATGAACTTGGCTTGGACATTGCAGTAAACAAGGACTTCGGTGACGAAGTGTGGCTAAGCAATCCCACTGCCGCGAAGGCCGCATTCCAGCGCGTTGTCTCACGCGGCGGCATCCCCGTCATTGTCAGCCAGGGCGAAACTATCCCGGGCATCCTCAAGGACCTCGATCCAAAGTTCCTTAAGGTAGATTTTGAAGACCTCAAGTTTAAGAAGGGCTCGGTGTGGGTCCTTTCCTTCAACGAAGGCGAGCTCACCGGCGCTGACTACCTCGCCAGCTCCCTTCCTGTGCGTTAAAAGCAGTAGGGACGACCGTAGAAAAATCCCCAGGCCTGTCGCTGCTTCTCGTGTGCGGCGAAAGGACTGGGGATTAGCTATTTTAGAACAGACTGCAAAGCAGCTTGTGCGCCTTTTGGGCTTAACTTAGGTCCAACGCACAGCGGGCTTACCCGCTGCGTAGCGGTAGAACAGCAGCAGCACCATCGATTGCACGCCGTAGGCAAAACCAAAACCTACGGCCGGAATGTAGAACAAGATGCCGACGAGCAATCCGCAGATCACGATGCACAAAAGGCTCTGGCCAATGTTGTTTTTGGTCAATTCATAAGATGCGCGGAAAGTCTCCCCTATGCTCATCTGTGGGTTATCTGCCTTGATATAGGGCACAAAGTAGAGCAAGAACGCTGCAATAATGCCGGGGATAACAAACAAAAGGGAAGCAGCACTAACCACTAGAGCAGCGACCAGTGAATGTCCTGCAACGGCGAATGCATTCTTGGACTTGAAGAAGTCTCCGAAGGTGGCTCGTTGCCCATCAGCTTCCTTGGACGCGGCACACTGGATATTGCCGATCATCCAACAGCTGTAGACCAAGCCAATCACGACTCCCACGACTATTGACAGCACTGCGGCCGCGCCCATTCCCGTTCTGGCGCTATCGTAAGAGCTGTCGCCATAATAGTCATAGCTACTGCTCGTTGACGCCGATCCTGCTGCGAGTGCGCCACCAATAAGCATAGGGACGAACATGACTACGACGAGAATAATGAAGTGAACGGTAATCGCGCCGGTCCACGGAGCCCAATTGCGGAAGAAGCCCTTGAAACCTTGTCCGATAACGTCCATAGCATCGAGCTCGCGTGGCGCGTTCTGATAGGACCCGTTTCCATAGCCCGCATAACCTGCCTGCGACTGCATGTATTGTCCCTGTTGCGGCTGCATAGGCTGCTGCGAATAAGCCCCGTAGGGCTGCTGATTGCTGCCACTAAAAGGCTGCTGGCCGGGGGCGCCGGTATTGCCCTGCGAGAAGGGATTTGCCGGGCCGTTGGGCCCACCGTAAGAGCCACCACCGTAGGCGTCGCCGCCCTGCTGACCATAGTTTGAACCTTGACCGGCACCAAAGTCATTATTATTGCCAAAATTATTACTCATGTAGGCAACAATATTATCGCTGGTAATTCGCTAACAGCCATGCGCGGCACCCGTTACCAATTGTTCACGCAACGGGGGCAAAACATAAGCAGTCCCACTCACCTTCATCTCCGCATGTGTCTGCGGATTAGGGCAAATAGGGCATTTCTAAACGCTGATACGAGCGCTAAAAATGCCTTAAGATACAGCGGGCTTAAAGGCAGCACGCTGTGCCTCGAATGTCTCGATGGCGTCTTCGCTGCGCAGGGTCAACCCAATGTCATCGAGGCCCTCCATGAGGCGCCAACGGGTGTAGTCATCGATATCAAAAGAGTAAGAGTTGCCGCCGACTGTGACGGTGCGAGCCTCCAGATCCACCGTTACTTCGGTTTCGCCTTGCTCAAGCTGTTTCCAGATAAGCTCGATATCCTCTTGTTCCATAAGTCCAGTTAGCAAACCGGCTTTGCCAGAATTGCCGCGGAAAATATCGGCGAAGCGCGACGAGAATACCGCCTTGAAACCGAACTCGCTCAACGCCCACACCGCATGCTCGCGGGAGGAACCAGTACCAAAGTCGCGGCCGGCGAAGAGCACCGAACCATGGTTGAACGGCTCCTGGTTGAGGACGAAGTTCTCGTCGGAACGCCAGTTAGAAAACAGGCCGTCGGCAAAGCCTGTGCGCTTGACCGACTTCAAGTAGCGCGCCGGGATGATTTGGTCAGTATCGACGTTGGATGCGCGAAGTGGGACACCAACACCGGTATGGGTTACGAACTTTTCCATTGTCGTAGTCTCCTAGTTATCTGCAGATATGGCTATGGGTCGGTGAGTTAAAGGTCAGCCGGGGACGCGAGGTGACCGGTCACGGCAGTTGCTGCGGCAACCGCCGGCGAGACCAAGTGTGTGCGCCCGCCTGAGCCTTGGCGGCCCTCAAAGTTGCGGTTCGAGGTAGATGCCGAGCGCTCCCCAGGCTTGAGCTGATCCGGGTTCATACCCAGGCACATCGAGCAACCTGCGGTGCGCCACTCAGCGCCGAAGTCAGTGAAAATCTTGTCCAGGCCTTCTTCTTCTGCCTGTGCCTTGACTACAGCAGAGGAAGGAACCACCATCATGCGGGTGCTCGGCGCGATGGTACGGCCCTTCAACACCTCCGCAGCGGCACGCAGATCCTCGATACGCGCGTTGGTACACGAGCCCAGGAACACGGTGTCGATCTTGATGTCACGCAGTGGGGTGCCTGGCTGCAGGTCCATGTAGGCGAGAGCCTTCACAGTAGCGGCCTTCAAGTTCTCATCCCCAAAAGACTCGGGGTCCGGCACGCTCTCGCCCAGCGGGAGGCCTTGGCCTGGGTTGGTGCCCCAGGTGACGAACGGGGTCAGTGCAGAACCGTCAATCTCGATCACGGTGTCGAACTGCGCGCCCTCGTCGGTTGGCAGAGTCTTCCAGTACTCGACCGCTGCATCCCAGTCCTCACCCTTCGGCGCGAATTCACGGCCCTTGACGTACTCAAAGGTGGTCTCATCCGGCGCGACCATGCCAGCACGTGCACCAGCCTCGATGGACATATTGCAAATGGTCATGCGGGCTTCCATAGACATCTTGCGGATAGCCTCGCCGCGGTACTCGATAATGTGGCCCTGGCCGCCACCGGTACCGATCTTCGCGATGATCGCCAGAATCAGATCCTTGGCAGAAACGCCCTCTGCCAGCTCGCCGCTAACTTCGATTGCCATGGTCTTAAAGGGCTTCAGCGACAAGGTCTGGGTAGCCATAACGTGCTCAACCTCGGAGGTACCAATGCCCATAGCGATGGAGCCAAAAGCACCGTGGGTCGAAGTATGAGAGTCGCCACACACGATGGTCATGCCAGGTTGGGTGATACCCAGCTGGGGTCCCACGGTGTGGACAATGCCCTGCTGCGCATCACCCATGGAGTGAAGACGAACCCCGAACTCTTCACAGTTTTGACGCAGCGTAGAGACCTGGGTGCGGGAAATCTCGTCTTTAATCTCCAAGAGGTTGCCGGTCTTGATACCTATGGTCGGGACATTGTGGTCCTCGGTGGCAAGGTGCAACTCCGGATGGCGCATCTTACGTCTAGCGAGGCGCAGGCCATCGAAGGCCTGTGGGCTGGTAACTTCATGGAGGAGCTGGAAGTCAATATAAATCAGATCAGGAGCGCCATTCTCGCCCTTCTGCACGACGTGGTCGCGCCAAACTTTCTCAGCTAGGGTCAGTTTCTCAGTCATTTCAATCACTCCACTTGAAATCTCATTAATTGGAACGTAGATTTCACTGTATGGGAGAGTATAGCGCAGTATCCGGAATTAAGGTACTTGACCGCGCCGTCGCCATCATGATGGCCGCAGCCAACCGTCCGTCCACCCTCAACGAACTATGTGAGACCACCGGTCTACCTCGGGCAACAGCCCATCGCCTCGCAACCGCACTAGAGGTGCACAGAATCCTGACCCGCACACCCGACGGCAAGTGGGGCGCGGGCCCTGCACTTCCCGGCAACCGGGATCACATCATCGAAGCAGCCGGTCCGATCATGGAACGCCTGCTCGCTGAGACTGGTGAATCCGTCCAGCTTTATCAGCTCTCGGGCAATTCTCGCACTTGCGTTGCCACTCGCGAGCCCGAGTCCGGCTTGCACAACGTGGTGCCGGTAGGCCGCCAGCTACCGCTTACTTCCGGTTCAGCCGCCCGCATTTTCGCGGCATTCGACAACATCGACACCACTGGGGCCACCTTTAGCGATGAAGACGTCGCTCTGGCCCGCGAGAATGGCTATTCCGAGTCGATCGAAGAACGCGAGGCGGGTCTTGCCTCGATCTCCGCCCCAGTATTCGACTCAGCCGGCAACCTCGTGGCGGTTATTTCGGTCTCAGGCTCCGCCGAGCGCTTCCGCCCCTCCCCGGCACAGAAGTACGCTCCGCTGCTTGCCGACGCCGCGACACAGCTCACCGCACGCCTCTAAACGGCTCCGCGCATTATGAGTTCAGCTCAACACTGAGTTCAGCTCACTACTGAGTTCTAAGCTACAGAGCCCGCAGCTTTTCTAGCTTCTGCCGGTACTCACCGAGCAGCGGCAGTTGCGGGCATCGCTGTTCTACAACGGAAAAGACGGCCCCATACCACCACTGTTGGTCTGATTTACCGCTATTGAACCGCGCCCACAGCTTATCGCCATAAGCATCATGGTCGGCAAGGATAGAACTGAGGTTGTGAAGCTTATCGCAGGCGCTGACGATGACCGACGCCTCGGAGGCACCCCTCAGGTGAGCCAAGTATGCGTCTGCACGCTCGCGCCACGATTCCAAGGAGTCATCCTTAGTTACTCCCCGGACGATATTCAGTACGTGCGGGCCGAAGTCCTGTTCCATCTGCTGGGCCGAATAGCGCTCAGGGACATCCTCCAACGTGTCGTGGAGCAAACAAGCAATGAGGACGTCTTCACGGATATCGTCCGCCAGCCCCTGCGCTGCAGCGAGGTGCATCACGCCAAATAGATGCGAAACGTATGGGGTATCGCTCCCCTTGCGATAGTGTCCGTCGTGTGCCCGCGCAGCGACGTCTAGCGCACGCAAAATACGCGGCGTGAGAACTTCAGACCCAGTGTTTTGCCACATGGTTTCGCCCCTCTCAAGCCACAGTCACTAGTCACTAGTGACTAGATGATAATGCCGTAGTTGTTTGCAATGCCACGGATGGCATCGAATCCAAAGCCTTCACTGCTCGTGGTGGCAAGGCCTTCCACCTGGTCGCCTACCTTGCGTAACTCGACGCCAGGAACCTCGACGATATTGCGTGGAGTGGCAATATCAGGACGGCGGGCGACAAAGCCCTTATGCGGAAGTGCGGCGAGCTCGTTCGCGTAAGGCATGCGCGCGTAGTTGCTAAAGAAGGCCGTTTGTCCATTACGTGAGACAACGGTGCCACCTTGGTAGATTCCGACAACGCCTGGTTGTCCCGGGACGTACACGCCCGAGCCACTGTCACCATTTACCTTCGGGATGTTGTTGGCATAGTTCATGCCATCGAAGTCACGCGGACCATTAATAGCCTGTGCACAGTCGTTGCCGCTCAGACGCCCATTAATGCAAACATCAGTACCTGGTGCAGGAACCGGGCGAATACCGTCACCCGTCTTTGGGTTGCCCCCACTATACGTTCCAGCCGCAAATTGGATATACGCCAAGTCATGTTCTGCAGCGCCCGATGGCTTAAACCAACGCAACGTTCCTACGTGCTGGCCAAACTGGTTATAAACCTGCTGCCCCGACAGGCCGCAGTGCGCAGCCGTCCAGGCACGGTCACCCTCAACATAGCCTACGGTGCAGCTGGCCCCCTCAGCCGTCATCACAACCTGCCCCTGCGTCACAGATACACCCGGCGCAGCTTGCGCAATGGCCTGGCCTCCCGCTACTGCAATGAAGGCCGCAGCAGCTGCGACCAGGCCGTTCTTTAAGCCTCGCATCTTCTCCCCTTTCACTTCAGTTACTTCCATAACATAGCGCTTTCACCAATTTTTTCCTATACCTACACGCGCTACCTCTTGCACCCCCTTCCCGGCTCACCCATTCGAAGCCAGGGAAAGACCAGGAAAAGGCTCAGAGTTTCACCGACAAGGAGTGAAATTGAAAATATTTTGAAAAAGTTAGCGCGGTTTATTGAAATTGGAATGAAAATGTTGTTAAATGAAAACGTACTGAAAACGCGGGCAAACCGCACCAACCTGAAGGAGCTTTCCATAAGCACCCACACCATCCACGAAGAGCACACCCACGTCCACGGCGCAGGCTGCGGCCACGTTGCTTTCCCTCACAAGGATCACACCGACTACCTCCACGAGGGCCACATCCACCGTGAGCACGAGGGCCACTGGGACGAGTGCGAGACCACCGAGCACCATGAGCACGCTGACCACGATCACCAACATGGCGAGGGCTGCGGCCACGTTGCCATCCCTCACGGCGATCATGTTGACTACCTGCACGATGGCCACCGCCACGCTGCACACGAGGGCCACTGGGACGACCACTAATCGGTAGCAAGCTATAAACGCTACCTCAACCGTCACCTCTTTCTTAGAGGTGACGGTTTTCATCTTTTCGGACATACGCCACACGATCCGCGTTAGGCTTAGGGCATGTTTGCTTCACGACGCCTTCCGCTAACGCTGGCCACCATCGCACTCGCCGGCGGCTTTGCTGCGGCCTGCAGCCCCGCCCCGAGCGATCAACCCTCCCCGGCTGAGCCAAGCTTCAACAACAGCTTTGAAGAGTTAAAGGCCCTTCAGCAAACCAACGGCGCTTCTGTCCCCGACGCCCCGCAGCCCACGCTGGACCCTAACGCACCACAAACCGTGGCACAGCAGGCAACCCCACAAGACGGTGGCCAAGAAGCCCCCACTAACCACGTCACCGACCAAGACGCACGCCAGAAGCTCATCGACTCCCTCGGCGTACAGGCAGGAAACGCTCCAGGAACGAAGGTGACGGTTAACGACGCCCCATCCGAGCTGTGCATGATGGGTGACGGTTACCACATCAACTTCCTCATGGCGGGCCCCAACACCAGCTGTGACTTTGCCAAGGAAACCACCAGTGCTCTTATCAATGCCGCCCCAAGCCCTGCAGAGGACCTCCGCGGGTATATCCCCGGCTCCTTAAACGTTGCTAGCCCAGTAACCGGCAAGACTTATCAGATGAGCTGCACCGTGTCCGAAAACTCGCTGATCACTTGCAAGGGCGGCAACAACGCCACGATTTTCATCGTCTAGGGCATTGAGTCAAAAGCGCCAGCGATCGGTACGCACGATTTTTAAACCATAAGCAAAAATCTCGAAACACTAACCACCTGGAAAGTGTTTCGAGATTTTCTATTTGTACCCCGTACGGGATTTGAACCCGTGTTACCGGCGTGAGAGGCCGGCGTCCTAGGCCGCTAGACGAACGGGGCATAGAACTGTGACTTCTGCTTAGCAGTCATCACTGCTGGCCTACCAGGACTCGAACCTAGAATGACGGTACCAGAAACCGTAGTGTTGCCAATTACACCATAGGCCATTATCGCTTTGAGCTCTCAACTACCTTGGAGTCAAACCCCGCGGTGTTGCTCGCTGCAACGGTTTATTACTATAGCCACCGTTTCGGTTTTCACACAAATCGCGATGTCATTGCGGGTTTTGGGGCTAATAAGGTGGCTTTGAAAGCGTTCTAATTACATCGATGCGCTTTGCCCGGTGGCGGCCATTTACAGGCGCCCACAAAGACAGCAGCCCCACTCCCAACGCATTGCGGGAATGGGGCCACGAGAAGTGCCTAGCTAGTAGCTACATCTTTGCCACTACTGCTTCGCGGGCGCCTGGAACGGCGTAACAGCCAGAGCGGCACGCAAGCGATTGAGGGTGGACTCCTTGCCCAGCAGCTCCATGGACTCAAACAGTGGCGGAGAGACCTGCTGGCCGGAGATAGCTACGCGCAAAGCTCCGTAGGCCTTGCGCGGCTTCAGCTCAAGCTCCTCGATGAGGGCCTTGGACAGTACAGACTCAATGGCGTCCGTCTTCCACTCTTCCAGTTCCTCCAAGCGAGCAATAGAGACCTCCAGCGGCTGCACCGCATCTTCCCTGAGGTTCTTCTTTGCGGACTTCTCGTCGAGCTCCAGCTCGGAATCCGGAGTAACCAGAAAGCTCATGAGACCATAGGCGTCGCCCAGCATCTTGATGCGGGTCTGAACGAGGTCTGCCACGAAGGCAAACTTCTGATCGTCATAGTCAGCCGGGAAATCGGTGTACTCGGTCAGGTAATCACGCAGACGCTGCGCGAAGACCTCGGGTTCCAGCAACCGAATGTGATCGGCGTTAATAGCCTCCAGCTTCTTCTGATCGAAACGAGCCGGGTTACCCAGAACGTCTTCCACATCGAAGTTCGCAACGAGCTCGTCCACGGAGAAAATGTCCTGATCCGCAGACAGAGACCAGCCCAGCAGGGACAGGTAGTTGAGCATGCCCTCCGGGATAATGCCGGCGTCGCGGTGATTAAAGAGGTTGGACTGCGGGTCACGCTTGGACAGCTTCTTATTGCCCTCACCCATAACGAATGGCAGGTGGCCAAACTCAGGGGTCTGCTTAGCGATGCCGAGTTCCTTCAGAGCCTCGTAGAGCGCCAACTGACGCGGAGTGGAGGAAAGAAGGTCCTCGCCGCGCAGAACATGCGTGATGCCCATGAGCGCGTCATCGACCGGGTTAACCAGAGTGTAAAGCGGCGCGCCGTTGGAACGTGCAACAACATAGTCCGGCTGGGTCTCAGACTTGAAGGTCAACTCGCCACGAACGAGATCCTTCCAGGTCCAATCCTGCTCCGGCATGCGCAGGCGCCACACCGGCTTGCGGCCTTCAGCCTCGAATGCAGCGATCTGCTCATCGGTGAGATCGCGGTCGTAGTTGTCATAGCCCAGCTTCGGGTCGCGGCCAGCCGCCTTGTGGCGCTCCTCCACTTCCTCAGCAGTTGAATAAGCCGGGTAGACGTAGCCACCCTCCTTCAGCTTCTCCAGAACATCGGCATAGATGTCCATGCGCTGAGACTGGCGGTAAGGCTCGTGCGGGCCGCCCGTAACAACGCCCTCATCCCAGTCCATGCCCAGCCACTTCAGCGAATCGATAATCGCCTGGTAGGACTCTTCGGAGTCACGTGCAGCGTCGGTGTCTTCGATGCGGAAGACGAGCTTGCCACCGGTATGGCGGGCGTAAGCCCAGTTAAACAGGGCTGTACGGACCATGCCCACGTGCGGGGTGCCGGTGGGCGATGGGCAGAAACGTACGCGTACGTCAGAAATAGTTTCAGTCATGCCGACCATGGTAGTGCAGGCGCTTTAGCGCCGTACCACCGGCCAAGCATGCATCACCCCGCGCTACCCTCCCCAGCGACGGGTTGAACCCAAATTGGGGTAACCGAAAGTCAAATTCATTAAGTTTTCCCAGCGACTAATGCGGGAGCGAGTTTCTATTCCCTGAAATGATTTTCATTTTCTATAGTGTAGAACTCACACCAGAACTGAAGAAAGGTCTCCACGCTGTGGCTCGTAACCGCACTCGCTATCTAGCTCTTCTCACTACCCTCTCGCTTCTCACACCTGGAGTAGCACTCGCGGGTCCTGACGACGGAAAAGCAATCGCAACCCAAAGTCACGTCGATTCCCCAAAGACATTTTGGGAAGGCGACAACTTCGTCCTAAAGTCTGAGCACAACTCAACCACTACGCCGCTGCCAGATACCGTCGCGTGGATCGGAAAAGGCTGGGGCCGCGATGGCGGAAACCAGTACCAATTCACTCTTCCTGCAGATAACTCGTTCGACTTCATCGGAAAGCCCGGCGAAACCTACTACGCTGCTCCTCACAACCCTACTGGCTCCCACGATCCGATTTGGCTCGGCTTCGGCGCCGATGCAGGCTTGCCTGTGAAAAACTTCCGCGACGAGTACGCGTCCCTAGACATCGTGTCTGTCGATGGTCCGGGCGACTTCGAGCTCTTCAACTATCACAACTCACCAGCCGGCCTTCGCCGGATGCTCGGCACAACACCGAGCTCTGCGCATTCTGCTGAGCTCACCGCTGGTACGCACACGCACAACTACACAATGTTCACGAAGCCTGGGCGTTACGAGGTCACCTACCGCACCACCGCGCGCAAGAAGGACGGCACGCTCATTGCCTCGGAGCCGACCACCACTTCCCTACAGGTAGGAGGCATGAAGCCTGCCGATAGCCAGACTCGTTCCTTGCAGGAGCGCTACGAAGCCGCGACTAAGGGCGATGCCTCTGCGGCAGGCTACAAGCTCAGCATTGCGCCGAAGTCCAATCCTGAAAAGGACGGCGACAAGAACCTGTCCACCATTAGCTTCAATGCAGAAAACAAGGCTTCGGGCACGTTAACGCTGCTTATCGACGGCTATTTCCTCACCGATCTGCCCGTAAGCGATGGCGTGGCGCAGTGGGATGAGTTCCTCGGCCCACTGGACTCTGAGATTCAGGCGGTCTTTACTCCTGAGGGCGACGCACCGCGCTGGATCTCCAAAACGCTCGCCTACACGCCGCAGAGTCAAGTATCGACGGATTCCGCCGAGTCCGCTGACAAGTGGAACGAATCGCACAAGCCGCGCAATTTCGCACCGATGGAAGAAACCGTTCCGTCGACACCTGCATTCCATACGCGAATCGAGCCTGTCGACCATTCTGTATCCAAGCTTGTGGTCGATACCGAGGACAAGAGCTTCTCCGGCTTTATCAACGGCGGTCTTTACGAACGCGGTTCTAACTTCGCCACCTTGGATTTTGACGCTGCGATCAACAATGGGCACGCCGAGTTCCTCTTTGAGGACGAGGGACTCTACAACGGGGCTAAAGTGAAGGTCACCGTCGCACCTCATCCAACAATTAAGACGGGATCCGGCTCAGTCGTCTTGACAGACAAATACGAGTCCGGCAAGACCTACGAAGCCGACGGAAAGCTCGGCGTAGCCGAGGCTCCATCCGATGAAAATTCAGCCAATCCGACGACCTCTCCAGCAACCGAAGAGACCTCTGTCCCGGCAACGGAAGGGAAGAACGCCGAGGACACGGTGTGCTCTGCGAAACTCTCCCTGGACCACGGTCACGTCGACATCATGGGTGTTCGCGAGGGCGATGCGTTTGAGACCAAGCTCAAGGATGAGACAAACATCGGTGCTTCAGGGCTGACCTACCGCAAGCTTGACGACGTCGTCTTTGCGGTGCACAACAATGCAATGATCTCCCGCCCTGAGAACTATGGCGACCCAAGCTTCGATTTCATGGGCCCGGTCGGTGAAAAGACTTTCTTGCTTCCGCAGACTCAAAAACGCGACGTTATCTGGCCTGGCTATAACACCGAGAAACTCAATTACAAGGACTACAAGGGCGGCGTCGTTCAGCTGAACATCAAGCCGGTTTCCATGCCTGAAGGGGCGTCGTTCGGTATGTGGCTCACCGGTAATCTCGGTGGCCCAGGCGAGATTCTCGTGGACTCCACTAAGGACGACTTCACGATCGACACCACGTTTCCAACGCACACCCATACTAACTGGGCTTTCTCCAAGCCAGGTACCTATGAGTTCGAGGTGACCTACACCGCTGAGACGACAGACGGTAAGAAGCTTGCTTCCCAGCCACAGCATCTCACCATGGCAATGGGTGACAAAGCTATTGCTGACTGTGCCGCGGATAAGCCAGAGCCAAAGCCTGCACCAAGCTCCACGTCTAAGGCCCCTGCTCCTAAACCAGCACCGTCTTCGACGTCGGCTGCACCTAAACCAAAGCCAAAGCCACAGCCGCAGGGGGAGGGTTCCTCCTTTAATCCGTTGTCGCTCGTGCTTCCAGTGGTCCTGGCAACTATTTTCCAGGCGTTCTTCAATTTCTACCGCGATCACCGCGCCGAAATTGACCGGTGGATGCGTGGTCTTACCGGACGCTAATCCGAGGACTCCCCTCGCCTCCCCAACTCACCCAAACTCATTCAGGACCCATCTTAATGAACTCACTCGTACGCCTGTTAGAAACGCCTGTCATCCATACCCGCCAGCTGTGGCGGAGGTTTAGCCTGCTCTTGGTATGTTTGCTAGCGGTGTGCATCGCACCGTGGCCTAAGGCGCATGCACAGGAAGTATTCGATTCCGGGCACGTCGACGCGTTCTTCGTGTCTGCGCCCGATGGTCAGCTTTCTTTGTCTATGAAAGAAGACATCACGGGCGCTGCCGTGGAGCGACCAGGCAATGACGTGATTTTGAAAGTCAATGAGAACGCGTGGTCCGACGTCACTGAGAGCATCGACGGAATCGGCGAATCCACCTACTACCTGCCCCAGACGCAGCGACAAGACATCCTTTGGCCCGGGTGGGACACCCAGCCCGCCCAAAAGGCCGGCTACACCGACGTTGATCTCAAGTTCCGTGAAGTCAGCGGACCAGGTTCCGTCTATGTTTTCGAAACCGCTGGCTTTGGCGAGCTCAACGCCGTGACCAACTCCGGCTCACTGGAGTTGACCAGCGGCGATGTCATCAATCAGCCATACCCAGCGCACCGTCACGTCAACTGGGCGTTTAGCCAACCAGGAATCTATACCATGACGGTGCAGGCAGCCTCCAACGGAGACACCAGTAACACCGTCACCTACACCTGGGACGTGGGCGATGGACAGGCAGCGTCCTCGGATGAAGAGGCGTCCGAGGACGGGGACTACTCCGGTTCGGAAGAATCCTCCGACTCCGCCGCCTCCGGAGTATCCCGCAGCGGTGGCTCGTCCGCCGCGGGCCTTGCCGGTGCTGGAAGCGGCGCAGCTGCAGGTTCGCGCAACGGCTCCTCCCGAGGATCGTCCAACGGAACCACGGGTGACGGACGAAAAGCCAAGGCTGAACAGAAGAAATCCCGCAACAAGCACCGCTCCAAAAAAGCCGCGGCCCACGCTGGGGAAGGTGATCCGGATACCGACGTCGAGTTGCAATCAGTAGCAGGTGCTTACAGGGAACCCAGGAGCTACTTGCCTTGGGGCATCGCAATCCTCGGCGGTGGAATGTTGGTACTTGGCTTGGGCGTTGCTCGTCTCGCATTGGCTAAGGCGCGCGACTAATGCAATACCCAATCCCTAGCCTTGGGCTGCGCAGATGCATGGTGCTGGGGGCGTTGTTAAGCGCACTCGCTCTCAGCGCCTGTACCAGTGCAGGCCAAGCGGAACTACATCCAGGCGCGACGCCCAACCCCGCGGCCTTGAACGTAGTAGCCACTACGCCAATCCTCGCCGACGTTGTTCGCAACGTCGCAGGACCTGACGTCAACGTCACCACGCTCATTCCTGCAGGCAAAGACCCGCACACCTTTGAGCCCTCCCTGCGTACCATCCGCGACGCAGCGAACGCCGACGTCACCTTCGCCAACGGTTATCTCCTCGAACCCCAAGCGCTGATGGACACCCTCCGCGAGACGTCGTCGGCTCCCGTCGTTGAAGTCTCCGATCAAGCCTCAACCCGTGGTGCAAAGCTGGTCCCACTCGTAGAAAACGTCGCCCTCGACGCCATCTGGCTGGGCCTGCGCATCCAGGATGCCCCAGCAAACTCTCACGCCGTTGAGCTGAGCATGGTTTCTGCAGAGGGGCCCGGTGATGTGTCCGCATACGTGGTCACTACCTTTGGCACCCCAGAGGTTCTTTTCAACAGCGCTGATGGTATCTCCGCCCGCGAGGACACCGCGCGGCTGCCGGCCAACGCTCATACCCACGTCTCCTGGGGCTTTTCCAAGCCGGGCATCTACCACCTTGGGTTCCGCGCGGACTCCAAGGAGGGCGATACCGAGCCGACCGAAAGCACCGAGATCACCGTGGCTGTGGGCGTTAACCCACCTGACGGGATGCAGGCACTTAGTGAAGGCCACGTGGACATCACCGCGAACATGGCGGGCAGCACCATTGACCTCCAAGACAATGGAAAGCACTTCGATCCAGCGACTACTGCCCTAACGCTTCCCTCTTCAACGCTGCAGGAGATTCCCCCGAACCCAAGCTATCGTTTCCTCGGCCGGCCGGGTTCGGAAACCTATCTCCTTCCCCAGGCGGTCTTGGGCAAGCACATCCACGGCGAGGTGGACCCGCACCTGTGGCACGACGTGGACAACGTCATTGCCGAGGCCGAGGTGATCGCGGACCAACTTGCCCTCGTCGATCCCACCCATGGCGCGGACTATCGCAAGCGAGCACAATCCTATTCAGACTCGTTACGTCAGACCGATGAATACGTCGCAGCGCAGTTAAACGCCATTCCGCAAAGCCGCCGGCATCTGGTCACGCCGCACCACGGCTACGCCTACCTCGAACAGGGCTATGGAATGCAGGTGGCTGGTTTCGTGACACCAAACCCGGCAATCGAACCCTCACCCCGCGACGTCATCGCGCTGCGCCGCACGCTGGAAAACCTCCAGCTGCCCGCAGTCTTTGTCGAGCCCACTCAGCAATCAAGCACCGCCACGCTCACTGAAGCCGCAGCTCAACTAGGGGTGGCAGTCTGCCCCATTTATGGCGACACCCTCGACGAACGCGTCCCCACCTACATCGACTTCATGCGTTTCAACGCTGATTCGCTTCGCCGATGTCTGGCCTAACCCAATTCACGCCCCCTCACTCGCACACAACGACACACACCGCAGAAGGAAACACTCATGCATAGATTTTTACTTTCACCCGATACTCCACATGGTTCCCTCCTCACCCGTCTCCCCGTGGTCTTCCTAGGGTTGGCCACCGCCTTGACAGTGCTGGTGACCTCGGTGGTTCCGGTTCCGAGTGCGTGGGCAGGCGATCTGGCCCAGGTGGTCTCGGGGGACGAGGAGATCGCGCAGCCTGGCACCGAAGCTGTCATCGACCATGGGCACGTCGATGTGGGCGCGCAATTTATCGACGGTAAGGCGCAGTTCTTGGCGCGTGACGATTCCGCCGCCACCCCAGTGTGGCGAGACTTGAACGACGTTGTGTTCAAGGTCGGCGATGACGCACAGCTGGCGCTGCCTGACGACGCCCAGTTCGACTTCGTTGGCGGCACCCCTGGCCAAAATGTTTGGGTTGTTCCACAGACAGAGCAAGCCGGGGTGCCGTGGGTAGGTTGGAATACTCAGTCGCCCTCGCTTGTCGACGCCGTCGATCGTGGCGTCACCTTGGAGTTCCTCGGGCATTCCGGCCCCGGTGAGTTCTCCTTGTTCCTGCAAAACGGCGGCTTTGAGGCACCCCAAGTCCTCTGGTCCACTGCTAAGCAACAGCAGGAAGGCTTTTGGGTCGATCTCAACACCCACACCCATGCGAACTGGACCTTTACCGAACCCGGTGTGCATCAAGTAGGAGTCCGCTTCTCCGGCAAAACCAAGGACGGTAGTGACTTCAGCACAGACGGCGTCCTCACCTTTGCGGTGAGCAATGACACCGACGTGGCGGAGGCCCAAAACACCGAGTGGGATCCGGCCGCGGTAAATGAGAAGGCCGATTCTGGATTGGCGTGGTGGATATGGGCCCTCGTGGGGCTAGGCGCCCTGGTCCTCGTAGGGTCCGTGGCGATGCTCGTCGCCTCTTCACGCAGGAAGGCAGATAATGGAAACCTCTAAGGTGATTAGCGCGGAGCACGTATTTGTCACGCTCAGCGGTCGAAACGTAATCGAAAATGCATCTCTGCGGGTTGACCGCGGCGAGTTCATCGGCCTATTGGGCCCTAATGGTGCTGGCAAGACAACTTTTATGCGCTCGATCCTGGGCCTCATTCCGTATCGAGGCAACATCGATCGCACAGCTGCCGTGGGCTATGTTCCGCAGCGCCACGACGTGGAGTGGGACTTCCCTATAAACGTCTATCGTGCCGTCCTGGGCGGACGCACAGGACTTATCGGTTGGTGCCGACGCCCCAAGCGCGTGGATCATGAGGCCGCTCGCCGGGCGTTGGAGTTGACCAACCTCGAGGAATTGTCGCGTCGACCCATTGCACAGCTTTCCGGTGGGCAGCGCCAACGAGTACTTATCGCCAGAGCCCTTGCCACTGAACCGGAAGTCCTGCTGCTCGACGAGCCTTTCACCGGGCTGGATGCGCCCAACACAGAGGAGTTGCTTTTCCTTTTTGACCAGCTGTGCCACCAAGGGACGAGCATCGTCATGTCCACCCACAACCTCGCTGAAGCCGCCCACTCCTGCCATCGCCTAGTCCTGTTCAACCGGGGTGTGGTGGCAGATGGACCAGCAGAGCTCGTGCTTGGCGACGCCGCCTCGTGGGTCGCTACGTTCGGTGTTCAGGCAGACTCTCCCTTGCTGTCCGCGATTGGAGTCGCCGCATGATTGAGGTGACATTAATTGACTTCTTTAGAGACCTGGCGAATCCGCACTTGGACTTTCTCGCGCGTGCGGTCGGGATTTCCATATTGGCTGCCATTGTCTGCGGTGTGGTGGGTTGCTACGTGGTGCTACGCGGAATGGCCTTCATAGGTGACGCCGTCTCCCACGCCGTGTTCCCGGGGCTGGCGGTCGCCTTCGCCTTGCAGGGTTCTGTGCTTTTGGGCGGCGCCGTCGCAGGGACTGTCGTGGCGCTGCTCATTGCGGGCTTCTCACAGCGTCGTAACCTACGGGAAGACTCAGTCATCGGAATCTTCTTTGCCGCGTCTTTCGCGCTCGGTATGGTCATCATCTCGCGTGTTGAGGGCTACACGGCTTCCTTAACCAGTTTCCTCTTCGGAACACTGACGGGCGTGTCCCGCATTGATTTGTACACCGCTGCGGCAGTAACCGTCTGCGTGGTGGGCGTCATCGTGTTGCTCGGACCGCAGCTGACAGCCGCGTGTCTAGACAAAGAGACCGCCCGCGCGATGGGACTTCCAGTCTTCGCTCTGGACTTGGTTCTCTACCTGTGCGTTACCGCCGCGGTTGTCATCTCAGTGGGGACCATCGGCAACATCTTGGTGCTGGCCCTTCTCATCACGCCGGCTGCGACAGCCCGGCTGCTTACCAACTCGCTTGGCGCCATGATGTGCGCCTCTAGTCTCATCGGCGCCGCGGCGAGCTTCGCCGGTATCTACCTCGCATGGGCCATCGACCTGCCCGCGGGCGCGACCATCGTCCTAGTACTGACGGCCTTGTTCCTTCTGGCCTGGCTTGTCTCCCCACTACTCCAACGCAGGCCGTCACGCCAGCCGAGAGTGAATTCAACTAAGGACGCAGCCTCTCCAGGTTCTTCAACCCCATCCATTTCCGCCCCTGTAGCTAGCGAAACCCAGAACCAAACCGACAAGGAGCCTTCAGCATGAACTTCGTAAAACGACCACTCCGTTCCAAGCTTTCTCGTACTCGTCTCCCGCGCACAGCGCTTGCCTTGGGCGCAGCCGCTCTGTTGGGCACCGCAGCTCCCGTTCTCATGCCGACGTATGCCAACACCGCCGTGGCTCATGCTGAAGAATCATGCAGCCTTGCTAACGCTTACCGAATTACAAAGGGTCACCAGGATCTAGCGGTACGCGACGACAATGATGGCCCTTTGCGCTTTACCGTCGACGATGACAGCAGTGGTAGCCACGTAGAGCGCGAAGAGGGCGAGTTCGTCGTTATGGTAGACGACGCAATGACGCGCTCCCTCGACGATCTCGGGTTCCCAGGTATCTCTGGCAATGCGTGGCTCCTGCCGCAAAAACAGGAATACTCCCGCCCCTGGTTCGGTTTCTCGCTTCTCCACTTGTCCACGATGACGGACTCCGATACGGCACAGCTGACAATGGAGCTCAACAGCGCGCCGGCCGGTGGGCGTATCGTCGCATGGGAAGACGAGCTTACCGGTCACCAGCTGCGGCTCGACAGCGAAGACCCCGGCATGGCGTGGGACTATTACCGTTCACACACTCACGTCAATCTTGGCTTTACCGAGCCTGGCGCATACGCGGTTACGTTTACTTTCACCATGTCCGATGGCTCCGAGCACTCCATGAAGGTGCCATTCCTGGTGGGTAGCAATACCTCGGACTCGGAACTGTGCAATCTGGGCTTTGACGCTGGGGGGTCCACTGCTAAGCCAAGAAACAAGGCCCAGCAGTTGGCCAAGGACATAAATGATACTGGCAAAGCCATCGCCGGCCTCGACAAAACCCTAGCTGGAACGCTCAAGGAAGCAGAGAAGCTAGTAGGCAGCCCTAGTTCCGCAAAGCCCACTGCAACCAAGAACGCTAAGAAAGACAAGACAGGTTCCACGACGGCGAAGAAGACCTCGAAAGAGCCGACAAAGGACTCGTCCGACGGACAAAAATCTGGTGGCTCAGCTCAACGCGGTAAGACTGCACCCGCTATGCGTTCAGGCGGGACCACGAGCGACCACAGCCCAAAGAACTCCGGCGCAGGCAATTCCGGGAAAGGCACGGCCCAGAAAACAGCGGACAAACAGAGCGATAAGAAGACACAAGACGCCAAGGGCCATGGCCTTAGAAATCCAGCTAAAAGCCATAATCTTGCCGCAGGTGACGAGCAAGGATATGTGGAAACAGATGCGCAAGAGATGAGCTACGAGATGCCTTTGTTTAACTTTTGGGCAGGATTCCTCGCAGGAATGGGGGTATTTGCTTTGCTCCTCGGCACCGGCCTTTTCGTGTGGGTGCAGTTCTTCCGAAACCGCAACCGACAAAACGATGTACCCGCCCAGCAGTTTCCGAGTAACACGCTGAGCTAGGAACTAATGCCTAGTGGCTGGGCTCCTCACCGGTCCTAGCCACGAGGCTACTTACGCTTGTCGGACAGGAAATTCCATACCTCGTTGGAGGTGTCCGGCTCATGCCACCAGGTATGGTCGCCCTTGACCTTAAGCAGCTCGACGGTCTTCAGGCAGCTGTTAAAGCGGAGTCGCTCTGCCAGAGGACCGTTCTGCTCGGCTTGGAAGGTCACATCACATCGGTTGCGATTAAGGTAACCACCGACCACATCGCGAACGGGAAGATACCCGGCCTCATGGTGAGTTCCGCCTTCATACTGCATCATGTGGTCATTGACACCATGCATGATGAGGGTGTGCATGGGCGCATCAACACAGTTGACCTCTACCGGGTTGTAGAAAGCACCGGAAACAGTGGCAATAGCTGCAAATGTTTCCTGTGCGTGGCAGCCCAATACCGAGGTAAAGCCACCACCATTGGACATACCCATTGCGTATACGCGCGAGTGGTCTACGCGGTAATCAGCATCGACCGCGTCCAAGATCCGCTGGATGAAACGGATGTCCTCGCCATCGCGGGTCTTGGCATAGGGAGCCGCTTCCCAAGCACGCTCAAAGCCTTCTGGATAGACAATGATTGCCTCGTTAGCAGCGCCAGTACTACCCATTCGGGATTGGCTGAACTGGGCCGCTCACGACGAGGACAGCAGCTCCTACAGCCATCGCCGAACGAGCTACCTTCTTCGTCCAATTTCCCAGGTCTAACACCGACAACTCCTTAATCAAGGGCAAAATTTACCCTTGCCACAATAGTCACATTCTTCACACAGGCATCTTTGAACGCGCGGAATTCTGTGAATTTTCAGCAAAGAAGTAAGCTAGATACCCATGCATGCGAACAGACCCTCCACGGCCCCCGACTTTTTGCTCTCCCGCGCCACAGGATCTGTCCGCACCCAAGGAGCGAAAAAGACCTTCACTGACACTGATGCCGCAATTAACGCCCTTCGAACTGGCAACGCAGAAATGATTGTCGGCGCCCTTCCCTTCAACCCTGACGAAGCTGTTGCCCTAACCGAACCCGCTTCCATCATTCGCGAAGACGGACCGCTGGAACCACACGCGTACTACCGCCAGGGCACCCTCAATGCGCGCGTTACCGGTTTCGACCCAGAGCCTGAGGAACATCTGCGTCGAGTAGATGCTGCAATCGCCACAATTCAATCCTCAAAGCTTGACAAGGTAGTTTTGGCTCGTGGGGTAGACATCGAATTTGCCGCACCGGTCGACCCCCGATTCGTCGCAGCACGTCTTATCGATCTCTCCGCTAACCGTGACGGCTTCATCGCGGATCTCTCTCCAGCAGGACGTCCCGGCGCAATGTTGGTCGGCTCTTCCCCTGAGGTTCTGGTCAAGAAGCAGGGCTCTACCGTAACCGCTTTCCCACTAGCAGGCTCTGCCCCACGCCAAGCAGACCGCGCCCGCGACCACCTCGCCGGACAGGACCTACTACACTCCACAAAAGATCTCCACGAGCACATGTTCGTCGTTGATCATCTACGCCGCGTGCTCACTCCGCTCTGCGATACCCTGCGCGCGCCAACCACCCCGGAGCTCATCAGCACCAATGAAATGTGGCACCTAGGCACACCAATCGCAGGAACTCTTAAGGACCCAGAGCTCACTGCACTCGAGCTCGCCCTCCTGGTGCACCCCACACCAGCAATTTGTGGCACTCCAACTGAGGCTGCTCAAGCGCTCATTGAAACTGCGGAATCCGACCGCGGCTTCTATGCCGGCGCCGTTGGCTGGTGCGACTCCTCTGGCGACGGCGAGTACATGGTCGCCATTCGCTGCGCCGAAGTCGCAGGCGACGGCCTCTCCGCGCGAGCTTGGGCCGGTGGCGGAATCGTTGAATCCTCTAACTCTCAAGAAGAGCTCGCCGAGACGAGCGCAAAGCTACGCACCATCCTCAAGGCTTTGGGCCTCTAGCTTTCGGAACGTCGAACCCCTAGCCCTTTAGCCAGCAGCTTCAGTTGGGCGCTTGGCCACCAAAACCACGTCGTGGGAATGGTGGGCACCTGCGCCGCCCTCGACGCGGCGTTCCCGCTTATCCAGCTTGACCACCTCAAGCTCCTTGAGGTTCTCCGCAAGCCACGCGGGCATAGCAACGGCATCTGATTCAAGATCGTGGTGAACAAAGACCAAAACATCACTCGTCAAGGCCTCAAGCTTGGCCACACCCTCCTCGGTCGCCGGGATGCCGCCATAGTGCACCGCCACCAAATTAAAAGGTTCGTGCTCAAACTCGTTATAGTCTGCCACCTCTGCATGCAGCCCACGATCCAAGCAACGCTGCACAACAGTCGGCGCAAAGTCTATGCCAAGCACCTCCCACCCGCGGTCAGTTAACCACTGGAGGTCCGCGCCTTCGCCACAGCCGACGTCAAGCGCGGTACCGGGCCGTAGGTCAGCTACTTCGTCAACCAACGTTGCGTTCACATTGCCAGACCATATCTGTTGGCTCTGTGCGTAGCGTTCCTCAAACTCTTCCCGGGTGGGCAGATGCCCTGGGCCATGAGTTGACCCATGCCTCTCATTATCGTGCTCATGATGGTGCATACTGTCCACGTGGGGCATGGGTCTACCTTTCGCCAAATTAAGCGCGTTCGATCGGGTTGATCAGCGAGCCTAGACCCGGAATCTCAATCTCGATGGTGTCGCCCGGAACCATCGGCGCTGTACCAGCCGGAGAACCGGTAGTTACTACGTCGCCAGGCAGCAGCGTATAAGCCGCGGAGATCTCCTCCAGGATGCCGCCCATCTTAACGATCATCTGGTCAGTGTTGGAGTCCTGCTTCTGCTCACGCTTGCCATCATGGGTCAGGTAGGCGTTGATCTTCTGATCATCCAGGTTCAGTGAATCCAGGTCGGTCTCAATCCATGGACCCAGTGGGCAGAAGGTATCAATGCCCTTTGCACGCGCCCACTGGCCGTCCTTGAACTGCAGGTCGCGGGAGGAAACGTCATTGCAAATGACGTAACCCAAAACGTGGTCTTTCCAGTTCTCAGCCTTGATATTCTTAGAAACCTTAGAGATAACAACGGCCAGTTCGCCCTCGAACTCTACGTTGGTGGCAAAGTCTGGAATCTTGATCGGCACGTTCGGCCCGACGACCGCGGTCGATGGCTTGATAAAGATTGTCGGCGGAAGGTGCTCAGCGGACTCCTTGAAGACCTCAGCCACGTGGTCCGCGTAGTTGCGGCCCAGGGCAACAACCTTGGTGGGCAAAGTCGGGGCGAGCAACCGCACGTCGCTCACCTTCCATTCGCGTCCGGTAGGTTCTGGGGTGGTAAATGGAGTGCCGGAGATTTCCTTAGCCACAAGCTCCTCGAGCGGGGCGTCCTCCGGCCCGTCGATGATGGCAAAGCAGATTCCTTCTGGGTGAGCAATTCGTCCTAAACGCATAACGGCCATGCTACCAATATGGGATCTTCACACGTTAGCTAAGGTCATATTTGAATTCTGCGAATTCCTCCAAGACCTCTCCTGCACCCAGCGTGGACCCGTGACCTGAAGCTGAAATCGCATAACCTATCGCCGATCCGACGCCGCCACCACTTGTTTCAACGTCATCCCCGCAAGGTCGTGGCGCAGGGCAAGGAAGAGCTCGGCGCATGCCTGGGCGTCGCTAAGCGCATTGTGATTGCCGTAATTGGGCAGGCCGTAACGCTGCCGAACGCGCGCAAGGCGGAGATCCTCCCCACGCGGGTACGTGGCCATGCGTTCCATGTGGCGCCGTTCCAACGCAAAGGTATCCACCACATCAAGGCGCGGCGCAGCTCCGTAAATTCGCTTGCAGGCGGCCTTAAGAAAACCCACTTCAAGCGCTGCGAAGTGCGCCAGCAACGCCCGCCCCTGCAAGGCTTCGCGCAGTCTCGATATACCTTCTTTTTCTGCAACGCCCGCATCCACCACGTCCTGGGTCAACATGTGGATGTGCACGGACTGTTCAATCTGGCCAGCAGTAGCTCCCTTAATCAGCACGTAATCGGCGCCGCCGAGATCGATAACACCGCCGTTAATGGGTACCCAGCCAATCGAAACAATCGCGCCTTCTCTTGGATCCAGCGACGTGGTTTCCATGTCGACAGCCAACAGCGGAAGGTCCTCTAAGCGCGTGCGCGGATCAGGGCGCTGCCAATCGAGGCGCTGCACGAAGCGATCAAAGAGTCCCATCTAGATGTTCCTCACGGGATACTTCGTGGCCAGGGCATTCTGCATGCTCTTGATCGCGCGGAATGCGTCACGCAGGCGCTCGCGCTCGAGGCGGCCCAGCTGTTTCGGATCGATGTGATAGTCCGGCGCAACGCCATCGCGCAGCTGCCGTGCCTGATGCGCGAGAGTAAGTGAACGCAGGTAGTCGAAGGCGTCGAGAAGCTCCTGGGCTCCCATCTTGCTTAGTGAGTCCCCCGCAGCCTCCCGCAGACGCTTGCGGGTATCGACCTCCTCGCTGCCGATGGCCAAAGCAAAAAGGCGCGCCATCTGCACGATTCCCGCGGTACCGCCCTTCTTGATGTCTAGGGTATTGGCGTATTCGCCGTCCCTTTCCACCACCAGTCCGCGGAAGAAGGTCAGCGGTGGTTCACGGCGGGCAGCCAAACTCGCCAGGTGCGCATGCATGCGGCGAGCCCCCTTGCCCATGGTCACGGCCGCAGAATGGACGCGCTCGCCCAGTTCCCGGCTGCCGTAGAGGACGCGGAAGTCGAAGAAGATCTGCGCATTGAGCAGCGCGTCCGGCTGCGGTGCGGTAATCCATTCGTGGAAGGTCTTCTCCCACTGCGTCACCGTCATGCGCCACTGTGGCGTCATCGCCATCATCTCTCCCGGGCACAGCACCTGGCCGGCCTTGTCCAATCCGGTGCACACGAACAAAGATAGTCGCGCAAAGTACTCCCCATGGAGAGCTTCGTCATAATCGTCCGCCAACACCAGTGCATTGTCCTGGTCGGAGGCAAGCGCCATCTCGCGCCGGCCCTGGGAACCCACCGCCACGAAGGCGTAGTCGACTGGTGGGGCGCCCAGCTCGCGCTCGGCAAGCACACACAAACGCCGCGCGATTGCGTCTGCCGCGATGGTGATGAGGCTCGCTGCTTCCGAAGGCGTGGAGCCGCGCTCGACGTAGCGTGCTGCGAGCGCGGTGGCCTCGTTGAAGGAACCAGCAAGCTCCTCGGCAGAGTTCTTGCGGGAAAGATCCGCAGTCAGATAGAGCGGGTCGTTCTGCAACAAACGCGTGATGTCGGATTGGGTAACGATGCCGCGCAACTGTCCTTTGGCCACGACGGGCAAGTGATGGATTCCTCGTTCTGCCATGTGCAGCAGCGCTTCCATGGCTGGCGCGCTAGCGTTCACGGTGACCGGGGTACGCGTCATAATCTCCGCGATCGCCTCCTGCGGGTCACGGCCTACTGCAAGCACCCGCGAGCGCAGGTCCCTATCGGTCACAATTCCGGTCAGTTCCCCACCGTCAACCACGAGCAGGGAGGACACGCCATGCTCAAACATGAGTTGGGCAGCTGCGCCTATCGACGTCGTGGAATCGGCCTGCAACGGGTCCGTGCGGGTGATCTCTTCAATAGGTGTGCGCAGGGCGTCGCCCGTGGTGGCGTCGGAAAGCTCGCGCGCAGCGGCACGGATCTGCCGAGACTGCGCCGAGAAGAAGCGCGCGATGTCCGGGTTGCGTTCGGCGAGCTGAGTAAAAGCTTCTTGTGGCAGGCGAAAGACCAAGCTGTCTTCCACAGCGATCATCTCGTAACGAGATTCCGGCTGCCCCATTAACGTGGAATAGCCAAAGGTCAGCCCGGGATCGCGACGATCCAAAAGCACGCCATCTTCACCGAGGACATCGATTGCCCCGGTACGGATGACATGTAGGAAGAAGTTTTCTTCGCCAAGACGGACGATGACATCACCGCGGCGAAAATACGCAATGCTTAGGTGCGCGGGCAGCGCGTCGAGCTCCTCCTCCGGAAGGCGGGAGAAGGGCTCGTGCTGGGCGAGGAAACTGCGAACCTCGTCTAATTCAACGCTCATGCACCCACAGCGTAGCGACTTTTAGGCCAGTGCGGCGGCGATTCGGTCACCAATTTCGGTGGTGCCGAGCTGCTCGCTACCACGAGCGGAGACGTCGGCAGCAACGGCTTCCTCGATGCGCAGCGCATTGGTTTCGTCGCCAATGTGACGCAGCAGCATCGCTGCAGACAAAATGGCGGCGGTTGGATCAGCAATGCCCTTTCCCGCAATGTCCGGCGCCGAGCCGTGGACCGGCTCAAACATCGAAGGGTTGGTGCCGGAAGCATCGATGTTGCCAGACGCGGCCAGGCCGATACCGCCGGTCACAGCGCCAGCCAGGTCGGTGAGGATGTCGCCGAAAAGGTTGTCGGTGACGATGACGTCGTAGCGGCCAGGATCAGTAACCATGTAAATCGTGGCGGCGTCGATGTGGTTGTAGTCCACGGTGACCTCAGGGTATTCCTTAGCCACCTCTTCTACGGTGCGCTGCCACAAGCCACCGGCATTGACCAAGACGTTGGTCTTGTGAACCAAGGTCACATGCTTGCGGCGGCCCATTGCGCGTTCGAAGGCATCGCGAACAACGCGCTCAACACCGAAGCGGGTGTTCTGGGAGACCTCGGAGGCCACCTCGTGCGAAGTGCCCTCACGCAGGGTGCCGCCGTTGCCGCAGTACAGGCCCTCTGTGCCCTCGCGGACGACGACGAAGTCGATCTCTCCTGGGTTCGCCAGCGGCGAGGTAGCCGTTGGGTACAGCTTGGAGGGGCGCAGGTTCACGTGGTGGTCCAGGGCGAAACGCATCTTCAGCAACAGCCCACGCTCCAGGATTCCCGGGGGAACCTGACCTGGCGCGCCGATAGCGCCCAGCAGGATTGCGTCGTGCCCGCGAATAGAGGCAAGGTCGGCATCGGTGAGGAGCTCGCCATTGCGCAGGTAGCGACGCGCACCCAAGTCATACTCGGTGGTCTCGATGTCGTCCCGTACCGCGTTGAGCACCTTGAGGGCCTCTGCAGTAACTTCTGGGCCGATTCCGTCTCCGCCAATAACCGCCAGTTTCATTTTGCGGGATTCCCTTCTCACAATATGGATACACGGTCACATTAGCAGACCCCCATGCATTCCGCATGCAGCGGGAACACATGGGGGTCAGATTGACGGATTAAGCAGAAAGCGTCAGGCTAGGCGTCCAGATCCAGCTGGACACACTCTGCACCGAGGGCAACCTTGATGTCCTCAACCAACTCTTCTGCAACCTCGCGCTCGACGCGCAGAATAAGCACGGCGTCGGCTGGCGTCTTGCCCTGCGTAAGAGCTGCAGCGACGATGTTGATGCCGGCAGCGCCGAGCTTCGTACCCACGGTACCCAGGGCGCCTGGGGCGTCATCGTAGCTAAAGAACAGGTTGCGGCCGGTGGCGCGCATGTCGACGCCGCGTTCATTGATGCGAATGAACTTCTCAACGCCGTCGATACCCGTGATAGCGCCAGTGAGCTGCGACGTCGCGCCGTCCGCACCAATGACGGTGACAACAAGGGAGGAACGCTGACCCTTGGACTCGGTGTGTGTGCGAACCTCAACATTGACGCCACGGGATTCTGCGATCTGCATAGCGTTGACGAAGGTGACTGCTTCGGAGACCACGCCGCTGAACAAACCGCGGACAGCGGAGAGTCCCAGCGCAGAAACATCCTCGTTGGAAAGCTCACCACGGGCCTCGACCTCGATAGCCACGGGCGCCTGCCCCAGCAGCTTGCCAGCGGTAAGGCCCAACTTACGAGCTAGGTCGAGCCAGCCCGCAACTTCTTCGCCCACACGACCACCCGAGACATTCACGGCATCTGCCACGAACTCTCCAGACAGCGCCTTGAGAACCGAGTCTGCGACGTCGGTACCAGCACGATCCTGGGCCTCGACGGTCGAAGCTCCCAAGTGCGGGGAAACCGTCACCTGCGGTAGCTCGAACAATGGGGAATCTGTGCACGGCTCGCTGGCATAAACATCGAAGCCAGCACCGCGGTGGTGACCCGCCTTAATGGAATCCGCCAACGCCTGCTCGTCGACGAGTCCGCCACGCGCAGCATTAATGATGATCTGGCCTTTCTTGGCCTTGGCAAGCAGCTCGGCGTCGAACATGCCGGCGGTTTCCTCAGTCTTCGGCAGGTGAATCGTCACAAAGTCAGCACGGGCCATCAGTTCTTCAAGCTCGACAAGCTCCACGCCCAGTGCTGCCGCACGAGCCGGGTTTGCATAAGGGTCGTGCGCGATGATGGTGGTCTCAAATGCTTTCAAACGCTGAGCGAATAGCTGACCGATGTGGCCAAAGCCAACGATACCGATGGTCTTGCCATATACCTCGACACCCTTGAAGGAAGAACGCTTCCATTCCCCCTGACGCAGCGACTGGTCAGCCGCTGGAATCTGGCGTGCTGTGGCAAGCAACAAAGCAATTGCCTGCTCACAGGCGCTGTGAATGTTACTGGTTGGGGCGTTAACGACCATAACGCCGCGCGCGGTAGCTGCGGGGATATCGACGTTATCAAGACCCACACCTGCACGGCCAACAATCTTGAGGTTGGTGGCCGCGGCGAGCACCTCGGCGTCGACTGTAGTGGCGGAGCGCACCAGCAATGCATCAGCTTCTGGCACCGCCGCAAGCAACTCAGCACGGTTGGGACCGTCGACCCACCGAACTTCTACTGAGTCGCCCAAAGCGGCGACGGTGGACTGAGCAAGCTTATCGGCGATAAGAACAACCGGCTTCGACATGACTTCCTTAACTTGGTTGGGAGGGCGAACGTATACCTAACGCATACGTTGCATGGAAGTGTAGTTTATTCCGTCCATCCGCGGGAAATTTTTGCGCTAAATTCTTTCGCTGAACCGAATTCGGGGCCAAGTGCAACTACCGGCCCTTCTTCTAACCCAGCTACCATCGCAGCCCCTACCTTCGTGGCACTGGGGTCAGGGTCGGGCATGATTAAAACGGTTCCACCGTATGCATTGGCATTCACAACATTTGCAATGGGACTCTGGGAGGTCGCAACGATATTCGGTGACATCTGGCCATCCCTACGGGCCGAACCAGGGATTGCAGGCATCTTCTTATGCGAGATTTGCTGTGGCAGCGGCTCCCAAGCCGCCTTCAATTCAATCTTTTCATTCGAGTCTAAGGCGGCAACTTCCTCCACCATACGGTTGGGATCGACAATCACTTTGGAGGTAAACCCAAACGCAGTGTACTCGCCGAGCGCCTTGGTATTGCCGGGGTCACGGACCACTTGGTGTTGCCTCTCCTCGCCAGGGTAAAAGGCATCCGCAAACGGCACCTTGCCCACGGTCACGATAAGGTTGGCGCCGACGTCTTCGGCCAAGCGGTATATATCATTGCGCACCGAATCGTCATAAACCACCATCGGCGCTCGTTGGGAGACTGCAATTGAAGCAGCACGCAACTTAGCTGCGTCCGAGTTCTCAGCCACAAAGAGCGTATGGGACTGTTTGAAGAACAGACGTGCCGACTCAAATCCCCACGGGTCTTGGACAACGGTGGTCTTCCCCACAAAGGCAGGATCGATCAGTCGGTTGGTGTTTTCAGCCGCCGCCCGCGCCAGATCGATGTCTTCATTTGCAAGCTCCGCCAGCTCAGGGGTGACGAGTTTTTGACCGCGACCAATGTCAGAGCAGCCGCCGATGGTGGGAACCATTACGGCGGCTAACGACAGCGCGAGGAACTGCCTAACGCGCAAAGGCCTGCGGGCCCTCCTCGCCGCCAGAGAGGTTTGCTTCGTCGACATCGCGGATAACCTGCTTGTCCAATGCATACTCGACAATTCCTACGAACCGCTCACGGCGGTCAATAAAGAATTCCTGGGCACGGGTAGAACGGAAAAGATCGATGTCGAGCTCATGGGAGGACAATACCTCATCGAACTCAGCATCCTCCATGATGGACTTAGACTGCACACGCGGCAGGTAACGCTCAGGCGCGTAGCCATCGAGCACGACTTCCGTGCGCTTACCCATTGGGGTGCGGTTGAGTACCGAGTTTGCCAGCACCTCGCTCACGCCATGACGCTTGCACCAGTTGAGTGGGAAGACCGGGAAGAACCCCGGCTTCAGCTCCTCGAAGGTATTGCGATTGAATTCGGTTCCCGTACGCCAATCGCGAGCACCGCGGGCCATCAACAGCGCGTAGAGGCCATGCCAGACGCCATCGGATTCGTCGATGGAAAGCAGACGAGACTCGCGGAACGTTGCGTCTTGGACGGTCTTCGGCACTACCTCGGACTCCCCTGCCACCCATGCGGTGACCTCGTCGACGTCACGCGCTGCACGCAGCTTAACCGCGGAAGAGCCATAAAGCTCACCAAACACGCCACTCCAGAACCACTGATTGAGGCGATCCCACGACTCCTTCTTAGAGAGCACACCGTGGCGCTCGGCCAGACGAGCAAGGATGACGGCGAGCGGAATGATCTGCTCATTGTAAGGAACCTGTTCTAAGCTCAGGATGCAGCGCTCCGCAAGGTACTCCGCAACCTCTCGGAACGTGATGCGCAGCGTTGCCGACGCCGCCTTGTACTCCGCGAGCGAAAGCTGCAGGATGTCCTCGCGCTGCCCACCCGCCTTGCCTTTCTCACCGGAAACATAAAGGGATACCGCAGAAAGAAACTCGTTGCGTCCAATACCGTCGAGTGCTGGAGAGCGGCGCAGATCAGCCTCTACCGCTGCCCAGTCCTGCGCCAAGTGGAAATCAGGATCCTCTGATGCAAAGACGGCGGTCAGGAGGTCGAAGACGTCCATCTGCAAGCCAGCGGAATTGGCCTGCGCGAAGATGGAACCCACGCCAGCGCGAGCGGTCTCACGAGACAGACGGATCATCGGTACGTCGTAACCAGACAGGGGGCGCAAAATGCGGTTGTTGAACGCCGATACGACGTCGCGGTTCACGCCATCGTGTGCCGCAGCCAGCTCAAAGAGCATGCTAGTGCCCTCTTCGCTGAGAAGCGCCGAAACCGGGATGCAGCAGGCATCAAGCGCGGTTTCGCGGTCCACAATTGTGCCCTCAATATTTGGGGCAAAGTGCGAACGCAGCTCGCCATGCTGGTTCACAGCAAACACTGCTTCGTCGGGCATAATCTCCTCCGAGATTGCCTTGTGCAGATCAACGTAGAAAGTACGGGTGATCTTCTTCGAACGGAAGTCAGTGGTGTCGACCGAGCCATTGCCGCGGAAGCAATGGTACAGCGTGGTCAAGCGCTGCTGGCCGTCCAGCAGTAGCAAGCCAGGATTAACGCCAGTATCCGGCGCGCCGGCGAGAGGACGCGGCCTAAAACGCATCGTTTCATTTCGTGTATCCAGCGCCATCAGAGCACCCACTGGGTAGCCGCGCAGCACGGTAACAATGAGGGAACGAATGCGGTCCTCATCCCAGGAGTAGGCACGTTGGAAATCCGGAAGTTGAATATCGCCGCGGTCGATGCGTGCGAAGAGGTCATTAAGATCGTAGCTTGGCGTGGTAAAACCCATGGTTCCGACTGTACCCCTGCTCCCAGCATCTTGCCCGTCCAGAAATATATCTCACATATTCCGACAAAATCGGACTCTAAAACCACAAATGCGCCGCCTAATTAAGCAGTAACATCGAGCGGGTTCTTAACCCAGCTCATCAATAATCGCCAGATTCGCGACCAGCGGCATCGGGATAGTCACAGGTCAGAAACATGCCACCTCGCCACCCTTGCCACCTTTAGCACGGTTGCCAGCCCGTTTGTGGGATCTTTGCGTGATCGAGCCTGCAATCCGACGCACAACAGGACAGATTAAATATCAGGGTCGAAAAGTTTCCGATTTTCGACTTACCCATAGCGTCCTAGCGCGCTATAATAAAGGTACTCCTTAAGAGAGGAGGTGAAGGGACCTGACCCCTTTTTGGTGGACACCTGATATC
>NZ_KV788488.1:0-1110 GCF_001807295.1 Corynebacterium sp. HMSC06C06 | reverse complement strand
TGCGCCTTCCACGCTACCGGTGCACCAACAAGCGCTGCTTGCAGAAGATCTTCCGCGCGGGCCTTACCTGCGCGCCCGACAATTCAAAGACCACGGACAGGGTGACCCGCTGGATCCTGCAACGACTCTGCCTAGATCGGATGAGCGTTGCCGCTGCAGCCAAGTCATTAGGCCTGGGGTGGGATACCACCAACGCCTTGGCCTTAGCCGCTGTCCAGGACTTGATCTACAACGACGAGCACTACCTCGACGGGGTCAAGGTCATCGGTGTTGATGAGCATCGCTGGTCGCACAACCGACGCAAATGGCGCGACGGATACGTCACCGTCATCGTTGATATGACCGACCACCACGACAAGGATGGAAACGTCATCCGCCCCGCTCGGCTTCTTGACGTTGTCCCAGGCAGAAGCGCTGACGCGTTACGAACATGGCTGAATAATCACAGCGAGCAGTTCCGCGATCAGGTCAAAATCATCAGCATGGACGGCTTCCAAGGCTATGCCACCGCCGCTGGCGAAGTCATTCCCAACGCCACCCAAGTCATGGACCCGTTCCACGTTGTACGCCTGGCCGGTGACAAGCTCACCAAGTGCCGCACCAGGCTCCAGTTAGAAACAACAGGCCGACGTGGCCGCAGCAAAGACCCGCTCTACCGCAACCGGAAAACACTGTTGACCACCGAGCACCTACTCACCGACAAGCAACGCGGGAGGCTTGAGGAACTGTTTGACTTCGACGACGACTACGCGCCGCTACAAGAGACCTGGACCTACTACCAACAAGTCATAAGCTGCTACAACAATCCCAACAAGCAAGCAGCCAAGAAAGCCATGAGCACGCTCATTGACACGCTTGTTGACATCAAAGACGCCGGGATCGCTGAGATCGCGCAGCTCGGCAGGACCATGAACAAACGCCGCAAAGACATCCTCGCCTACTTCGACCACGGAGTATCCAACGGGCCTGTCGAAGCGATTAACGGTCGGTTGGAATTCCTACGCGGCATAGCCCTCGGCTTCCGCAACCTCGACCACTACATATTGCGGTGCCTGATCCACGCCGCCAACATCCGACACAAAATCAATGCACTCTAAAACCGGAAGAGCC
>NZ_KV788487.1:0-17636 GCF_001807295.1 Corynebacterium sp. HMSC06C06 | reverse complement strand
TGCGTTTAGCACCATAAAGCCCGTGCTCATCATCAAAGATGGCCTTGATTCTTGCACCAATAAGAGCATCGGAACACATCTTTAACCTACGCTTTTCACGGGTTTGGACCCATTTATAGAACGAGGAGCGATTGAGCTTTAACACATGGCACATCCGCTTGACCGAGTACTCGGTTCGGTGGTCATAGACAAACTGGAAGCGGATCACCAGCGTGTCTCTTTAAGCAAAATATTTCGCGGCCTTGCGCAGGATATCGCGTTCTTCGCGCAGCTTCGAGACTTCTTTTTCGAGCTGGCGGATCCGTTCGGAATCATTCGCCGCTTGGGCTTTATCATGCACAGCTTTAATGCGCGCACGCTTTCCAGTGCCGTACTTCTTGACCCAAGCATGCAGCGAGGCACGGTTGATACCGAGCTCTGCTGATGCTGCGTTCAGCGAGAGGTCCTCATTGTTTTCATAGAGGGCCACAGCATCACGTTTGAACTGTTCGGAGTACCTAGGCATGGTGGTAGATTACCTTTCTTCCCAACCCAACCGGGCTGGATATCAGGTGTCCACCAAAAAGGGGTCAGGTCCCACGTGGCGATCACGGTGGTTAAGGCACGTTCGGTACGGGTTCGTCGTTCTAACAGCCAGTCCGGGAAGAAGGAACCGTGGCGTAGCTTCGGGATAGCCACATCGACGGTGCCGACCCGCGTATCCAGTAGTCGGTGGCGGTAGCCGTTGCGTTGGTTGACGCGGTTGTCGCTGGTGGTGCCGTAGTCAGCGCCGCAGACAGTATCAGCTTGGGCAGATAGAATTTGGTTGATGAAATCACCGAGCATCTGGCGCATCAGATCGGGTGATGCTTGGGTGAGGAGCTCTTCGAGATACGCGGTCGGGTCGATATGATGGGGGCCAGCGGCCATTATGGGTGTCGTCCTTTCGAGGATAGGTAGTAGTTGATTCGAAAGGTACCCATGATGGTCGCCCTATTTGTCATCGGGGCCCATCACAGGAACTAACTCGTACACCACGCTAACGGACGCAACCGGCCGGAGGGCTAGTTTATGCAATTCTCCTAGTGCTCAGCTGGGGCATCAGCGTCATTTCTGCGCGGAGATATCGGCTTGGTGCGCATGGCCGATTCATTGTT
Source organism: Corynebacterium sp. HMSC06C06 (assembly GCF_001807295.1). NCBI lineage: Bacteria > Bacillati > Actinomycetota > Actinomycetes > Mycobacteriales > Corynebacteriaceae > Corynebacterium > Corynebacterium sp. HMSC06C06. The sequence goes on along the minus strand of NZ_KV788487.1, from coordinate 16,500 downwards.
TATTCTCTCATTGCTGTGGGCTCCATGATCTTTTTGGTTGTGGCCGGAGGCGGAGGCAACTGGGCCACCCATATGCAGGCGAGTGGTTACATTTTGGCTGGCTGCATCTTGAGTGCCATAGACAGCAAGATTGTTCCAGGGGATGAGGAGTCCGAGTCATGAAAGTCCCGAGCAGTTGGATGAAAAGACCCTTTCCGGTTGCGTGGGCCGATCTAAATGCCGCCCAAGAGATCCCACTGCGCCGCTTGGGCGCAGAATTCCTCCTTGCTTAACGAGCCTGCGCCGGTAGGAATACAGCCGAGCAGTGGCACGCCGGTCACCTTGGGAAGCTCCGCGATATTGAGGCGAGTGGCGAGGTCCGGCTCTTGTGGCAGCATGCCGCCAACCAGCCCTTTGACGTGAATGCCACGGGCGCGGGCAGCTTCCACGGTGAGCTCGGCGGCGTTGAGGCTGCCCAACATCAAGCTGGTGACTATGAAAAGCTCGGCGCCGAGGTCACGGGCGACGTCGGCAAGCGTGAAGCTATCCGCGAGCCGAACCAGCAGGCCGCCCGCGCCCTCCACGAGTACGACGTCTGCATCGATGCTGCGAATCCACGCCAGTACCTCCTCTTTTTCGGCCTGCGCTAATCCCGCGCGCCGGGCAGAAAGGTTCGGCGCTAGAGGCTCCGGATAGTGCTTGAATTGCCGGGATTCCACGCCGGTAAGACGTGTGACCGTGGCGCAATCGCTCGTATCTCCTGTTTGCAGCGGTTTCGCCACCACCACATGCTTGCCCGCCGCCTGGTACTGCGCGGCCAGGGCCGCTGTGGCAATGGTCTTTCCCACATCCGTATTGGTTCCGGTGATGCAATAGATCATGCGACCTCCCCGGCGGCAACGACGGCGCGGCAAATGCGCGCTACTTCCTCATCGGTACAGATATATGGCGGCATCGTGTAGATGAGCCTGCCGAATGGGCGCAGCCATACGCCTTCTTCAAGGGCCGCCGCGGTGGTCGCTTCCATGTCCACGTCATGGTCCATTTCCAGTACACCGATGGCGCCGCGCACGCGGGTGGTGCCGGGGGCTTCGCTAAGCCCTGCGCGTAAACCGTGCTCAATGCGTGCGACGTCCGCGCGCCAGGTGCCTTCCGAAATCATGGCGGTGGACTCGGCCGCCACCGCGCAGGACAGGGGATTGGCCATGAACGTCGGTCCATGCATCAATGCGGGTGGCTGCATCGTCTCCGCCACCTTTTGCGTGGCCAGGGTTGCTGCCAACGAGATAAACCCACCGGTTAGCGCCTTGCCCACGCACATGATGTCGGGCGTGATTCCTGCCGCCTGCGTCATGAAGAGTTCACCTGCGCGACCAAACCCAGTGGCGATTTCATCCGCGATGAGCAAGATTCCGTGCTTATCGCATAGCTCCCGCACGCCTGCGACCAGCTCTAGGTCGTGGAAGCGCATTCCGCCCGCGCCCTGCACACCGGGTTCGATGATGACCGCGGCGACTTCTTCGGTGATAAAGGACTCGAACTTATCCAAGTATTCCGCCCGCTGCTTAGCCGAGGCGCCTTCCGTGGGTGGAGCTGGGGCAAAGATCTGCTCGGCAAGGATGCCCTTCCACATAGAGTGCATGCCGCCTTCCGGATCGCATACGCTCATCGCCGTGAAGGTATCGCCGTGATAGCCCGAGCACCAGGTCAAAAGCTTGGTGCGGCCGGGCGGCGAGCACTGCAGCGCCATTTTTACCGCCACTTCCACCGCGACGGATCCGGAATCTGAGTAGAAGACCTGCGCGTACTGGTGGTTGGTCAACTCCAGGAGGTTTGCGGTAAGCCGCGCCGCCGGTTCATGAGTAAGCCCGCCGAACATGACGTGGCTGAACCTATCGATCTGATCCTTCGCCGCCGCCACCAGCCGCGGGTGTGAATGGCCGTGGCATGCCGCCCACCAAGAGCTCATGCCGTCGATGACGCGTTGGCCATTCGCGAGTTCTAAATAGGCACCATCGGTGCGCAGTACCTGCAAGGCTGGCGCGCCGGGCGCGGCATAGGGGTGCCAGATGTGGGTGGAGTCGATCGCAGCGACTTGAACACTGTTCAAAAAAGGCATGGAATTATCTCTACCACAGCTATAATCTCATTTCATGACTGTAATTGAACAACGTTCAAGACTGGGTGTAGCTCCCACGCTGCCAGCCATCGCTGGCGTGGAAATGTGGGAGCGATTCAGCTTCTACGGCATGCAAGCCATCCTGTTCTATTACCTCTATGACCACACAGCCGGCCTGGGGCTGGAGCAAAGTGAGGCCACCGCATTGGTAGGTGCTTATGGCGCGATGCTCTACTTATTCACCTTCGCCGGTGGGTGGGTTTCTGATCGCGTTCTGGGCGCTGAACGCACCTTGCTAGCCGGCGCAGCGCTGCTTATCGGCGGCCATCTCTCGCTTTCCCTAATTCCTGGGTTCGTGGGCCTCTTCGCCGGGCTTTTCCCCTTGGCGCTGGGCTCCGGGTTGCTCAAGACCGCAGCGATCACCATTTTAGGCGCGGCATTTCCGACGTCCGCGGGACCGCCTTTCCAAATCTTCTACCTAGGCATCAACATCGGCGCTTTCTTGGGGCCCATGCTGACCGGCTGGCTGGCTGAGACCCGTGGCTTTCACGTGGGCTTCGGCGCCGCGGCGTTGCTAATGGTCGTAGGATGCGTGAACTATTTGGCGTTACGCAGGCGAATGCTCGGCAGTCTCAGCGCTAAATCCCGCGAGTTTATTACCCAGCCTGCAAACCCTGCTGCGCCGCAGACACAGCTCAAGGTACTTATCGCCTCTGTACTGGTTATCGTCGCTGCGGTGTGGGGCTTGAGAAATCCCGATCGTTTGGCTTATGTGCTGCTCATAGCCACGGTCGCAACCGCCCTTGGGCTCTTTGTCACCGTGCTCACCTCGCCACGGGTAAGTGCTGCAGAAAGACAAAAAGTACGAGCTTTCATTCCGCTATTTATTGCGTCAACTACGTATTGGACGCTGCAGTCCCAGGCCTATGGCGTCTTTGCCGTTTATTCAGAGCAGCGCCTAGATCGCACCATCGCTGGCTTTGAAGTGCCCGCTGCTTGGACGCAGTCCCTCAACCCTCTTTTTATCTTGGTATTTACCTTTCCCATCGCCCGCCTTTTAACCAAACACCGCAACCGTAACCACCTCATGGGCGGCGGACTCGCGTTGGCGGGCATGGGAATGCTGGTGTTGGTTCCCTTTACCGGGGCAAGTTCGGTTCCGTTCCTAGCGCTTGTAGGCTGCATCCTGTTTATGAGCTTGGGCGAGCTTTTCATTGGCCCCATCGGAATGGCTGCCACTGCGATCCACGCGCCGGCTGCCTTTGCCACACGCTTTTCCGCGTTGTTCTTTCTTTCCTTGGCTATCGGAACTTCTCTAGCAGGCAGTTTGTCCACCCTCTATTCCTCAGAAACGGAGCTTTATTACCTCATTGTGGTGGGACTAGTGCCGGTGATTGTTGGCGGCGCCATTTACAAAAGCAAGCAGTGACCTATCGTGAAATCATGAGGAAATTCGTTGCTGTTTCGAGTGCTGTAGCTGTAGTCGCGTTGAGCGTTACCGGTTGTTCATCGGAATCCGAAAGCGATTCTCCGAAGCCGGTCTTCCGTGCGACCACCGAACAACAAACCGAGTCCACAGAACAGACCCAGCAGCAAGCAGACCCGCAGCGGGTAGTCACCGAGACGGTAACTGCGGAAAATAAAGAAAATGAAAAGGAAAAGTGCGCGGACGGCGGCTCTGATTTGCAGAAGCGATTCGCCAACGGCGCAAAGGGTGTCCTCAATACGAATGAAGATGATTTCAAGTTCCACTACACGGTCATTGACGGCGCCTATGATCCGTGCGCGGAGATTAGCTACGCTGTACTGAGTGGCGCCTTAGGTGACGAAAACGGTCCTGCCGGAACGGGTGCATCAATCGCAGACGGAATCCTCATTTGGTCCGAGGGCGAATTGGTCGGCGGCCACGGTATTACCGCCGCTTCCGTGGAAGAAGCTTCCATGGTGGGAGACGATGAAATCGAGCTCACCGTGGGCAATCGCGGACGTACTACCGCAGAGGGAATTACCGAAACCGCACGCGTGCGACTAGAGGTTGAAGATTATCAATTGGTCCCAGTTGGCGGAGACATTGAGCAGTACAAGTCCTTCACGGACGGAAATGTGCAGCTGTATCCCTAAAGTTTGTGGCCAACGCGCATTTGAAGCCGGAAAGGCCTATAAACATCACGCAAGCTTGCACAAGTAATGCCTGCCACCAGAAGCCGGTGAGCGCGTATTCTCCTGTCATCCCGTGGTTCATGAGCAAGACGATGAAGAGCGTGAGCGCGGACAGTAATCCCGTCGTGGTTGCTGTCAGCGCGAAGGCTTCACCGATTTGTACCCGGAAAATGCTGTTCCTGGCAGCGCCCGCCAAAGTTAGCGCCCCTGCGTCGTGAGCGATCCGCTTGCGCATTAACAGCGAAGTAGTAAACGCCGCCATCACGCTCGGCGCGATCGTCGGCCCGAGTACCACTACGAACACCTGCCACGGCGACAACGTAACCTCCTCCTCCATGCTCAATACGGCGCGGAAGCCTGAGCCCACGGCGATGATGAGGCCGCCGAATAAGATCCACGGCATGATATGTGGTGCGGTGAAGTTGCTGCGTACGCGCACGTTCGCGCCAGCGATGCCGACAGGTCGGGTCCATTGCATAAGCAGTGGCAACATCCATGGAACCAGGAATGCGAACAAGGGGATAAGGCCCAAACACGCGGACATTGCATCTATCGGATCTTCGATCAAGGTGCAGGCAAATAAGATCCCAGCGCCGAGGACGAAGGCGAGTGCGCATCTAGCGGCCGTCCACCGAGGCATACCTGAACGGTAGATGCGCCGCAATGACAAGAATCCACCGAGTACTGCGGCAAGTACGCACACCGCACTAGCTAGCACAACACCGCCCATCGTCACGGAGATACTGTCCACTCGAATGTTGTCGCGGTGCAAAGCATCGAGTGCGAAGTCCGTGAGAAATGTAGCGCAAAAGGCACCAGGAATCGCACCGCACGTAGAGACCGCCGCAATCTGACCCAGCACGAGTACAAAGATGAGCCAATTGGGCATGCCCACCATGCGCCAGCTGCGGTAGATGTGGATGTGCTCGTCGATGATGAGCTTCATCTGCGAGAAAATGACGAGAATATTGGAGCAGATAGCCAGCCCGAGGATGGTTCCGCCCAGAGAAGTTGTGTCATCACCGGTTGCGTTAATGAGCGCTACGGCGAGCGAAAATCCCATTCCGGAGATAAAACACGTCAGCGCCACCGCCAGCCAGGAAGGCCAATTGCTGTGCAGATCCTTAAGCCATACGGACATGGTGTTCCTCCAGCTTGTAGATGCGATCGGCCTTCGCGGCGGCCGCGTGCGAGTGGGTGACCATTACCACCGTGCTGGGTACGCGGACGAGATGATCCATGACCACGTCCGCCGTGTCGTCGTCCAACGCACCGGTGGGCTCGTCGGCGAAGATGAAGGGGGCGTCGGCAAGCAATGCTCGCGCCACCGCGACGCGTTGCTGCTGTCCGCCCGAAAGCTGTGCCGGTAAGCGCTTTTCCAGCCCGCCGATGCCCAAGCTCTCAAAGGTCTGGTGCAGCTTCGCCGGGCTGCATTTACGGCCGGAGAACTTCGCCGTAAGTTCCGCGTTCTGCTGGGCGTTAAGCGATTCCAGGAGGTTATAGTCTTGGAACACGAAAGCGCGGTGCTTGCGCCCCGGTGCATTTACCTTGCCGGTTGTAGGTTTGTCGAGGCCAGAAAGCAGGCCGAGGAGCGTTGACTTGCCGCTTCCGGAAGGGCCCATGATGGCCACGAACTCGCCCGGTTCAATGCGCAGCGAGAGGTGGTCTAGCACCAGATTCTTGCCGTATTTCTTCGTGAGATTTTTTGCGATGAGTGTCATGCTTTCGATTTCACGTTGAAAGGCGCGGTATTCCGATGGGGAAGACTCCCAGAAATTTAGGGGAGCTAGCTCCACTGCGTGTGTCCGAAGTGCGGATTAGGGTTGTACTCTATGGCAACTTTCAAATCCGTGGCGTGGAATCTAGTGCTAGCGCTGCTGTGTATTCCCGCTGCTGTGGTTTCCGTTGTCATGCTGCCGTGGATTCCGCTCGTTGCGTCCCTCATGGCCGTCATTACCCGCGGCGGCGCACGGTGGTTGGGCGTGAAGATTCGCTACCGCACCCCACATCGCTGGTTTGATTGGCAGCAGTTCTATCACCTTCTGATTCAGCTTTTGCTCTCGATTTTGAGCATGGCGTTGTGGCTGTTCGTGGGGGTTATGACGGTGGTATTCTTCATCGCTCCTTTCTTCACGGATAGGTTCAACATCGGTAGCCTCGTCATTGAAAATCGAGCCCTGGCTATCGTGGTGAGCTGGACGTTTGGCTGCCTGTGCTTGCTGGTCCTTATCTTTGGCGCGAAGTTTTTGACCTTTCTTTCCGTGAGCACCACTCGCCTGGCGTTGGAGAGCGATGCGCGAGCCACGCTTATCGACGCCTTCTCCGGCGAGCGCCGCCGCATCGAACGGGAGCTACACGACGGCCCGCAGCAGTACCTCACCGCGCTCAAGCTCAACCTAGCCGCGGCGAAAAGGGGAGACACCGCGGCTCTCGACGCCGCCGACCACAACGCCAGCCTTGCTCTCTCTGCCTTGCGCGACACGGTCCGTGGCATCGCACCGCAGGTCCTCTTCGATAATGGCCTGATTGCGGCTCTCGAAGAACTCCTCGTCCATTCCGGGCTGGAGACCACCCTCGAATGCAAAGGCGAAGAACGCTCCCTTGATGAAACCAGCGCCTTGTTGGCATATCACTGCGTGGCAGAGGGACTAACCAACGCCGTAAAGCACGGTGAGGCCACCGCAGCAACTGTGAAGCTGGACTACCGAGAAGGGATAAAGATTTCCATCACCGATAACGGGCACGGGTTAACCGCAGGCGAGGGAACCGGCATCGCCGGCCTGGAAGAGCGCGCCATAGCCCTGGGCGGAAGCGTGAAACTAGAAGACACTGATCAGGGCGCACGGTTAAGGATGAAACTGCCATGAAAATTCTGCTTGCTGAAGACTCCGCCCTGCTGCGTGCGGCAATCGAACAACTCCTGCGTTCCTTGGGCCATGAGGTCACCACGGTCGAAGATGCTGATCAATTGCGTGCTGCGGCAGAAGGATTCGACATCATTGTCACCGACGTCAGGATGCCGCCGCTTTTGCAGGACGACGGCCTGCGAGCAGTCAATGAGATTCGCAAACGTACGCCCGAGCAGCCCGTCGTGGTGTTGAGCCAATACGTCGCCGCCAGCTACCTGGACGGGCTCATCGAACACGGCGGATTCGGCTATCTTCTCAAGGAAAGAATCGCCGATGTGGATGAGTTCATCCATGCACTGGATACGGTCTCTGCAGGTGGCACCGTGGTAGATCCGGAAGTCGTGAGCACTTTGCTCTCCTCCCGGAAGATGGGCGTCGATAAGCTAACGCCCCGAGAACGCGAGGTACTAGCCTTGATGGCACAAGGCGCCAGCAATCGCGAGATCGAAGGCAAGCTCGTGCTCACTGCCGGTGCAGTAAGCAAGCACGTGGCGAATGTTTTCACGAAGCTCGGGTTCAGCCCCGAAGACGAAAACCGCCGCGTCAAGGCAGTCCTGGCATGGCTGCGCACCAAGCGAGAATGGAGATTGGAATGAAAAAGATTCTGGCGGCATCTGCAGCAGCAGCGCTTTTGGTTGGCGGCGGCACTGCTTTCGGCGCTGCTACGCTTGTGGAATCTCCGGAGCAAGCAGATTATTCCGTCGAGCGGTCCGCAGACGTCAGGGTCGAGATCATGGATCCCGAAGATGTCTTAAACCCCGATGACGAAGCACGCATGCGTCGTGACGTTGAGCGAATCCACTTCGCGGCTCCGGTCAAGCAGCTGAACTACCTTGTCTTCAAAAAGAACAAGGACGAGGTAGAAGATTCCGTCGAAGAGTATCTACGCGATAATCACCCAGACCTCATTGGCGATGACCATTTCACCGATGGCCAGCTCTTCGTTGGCGTGGGCCTCGATCCACGTCAGGCTTTCATCTTCGCGGGCAACGATGTGGGGAAGGACCTGTCCCTGGAACTAGAAGATGGTCATTTGGAAGACGCAATCGAAGAGATCAAACCGGGCGTGAAGGCAGGAAATATCCCGGCAGGTCTTTTCGCTGGCGCTGACTATGCTGCCGATGCAGACAAGGTCAGTGAGGAGCTTTATTCCGATGCTAAGGCTAACCGCGGTCTCGGTATTGGCTTTGGTGGTTTCGGCGCAGGTGCGGCTGCCGGAGGAATCGTGGCTGCGGTGGGCGCTACGCGGCGTCGGAAAGCGCAGCGTATTGCGACCGCCCGTGAGGATTGGAAATACGTTTCACGGGCTTATGGGGATATCGCTCAACGCTTGAATGCCATCGACGTGCGTGCGCACTCTTTGCAATCAGCGCTTGTCGACGCCCGGATGCGCGAGGAATGGGAGCAATTGCGCGACGAGTTCCTCAATCTCGACGATAAAGTTAGCCCTTTTGCCAGCCTGAACGAGCAGTCTTCCGACGAGGAATTCGAACAGGCGGCGAGTGGAATCGAGGAAGCGAAATCCATTTGTGACCGCGTAGATACCGCAGAACACAACATCGACCGTCTGTATGCCGTCGAGCATGCTGACGTTAACGCGCGCCGCAAGGAACTCTATGAGCTACGCAAGGACCTGATTGAGGCGCGCACGGAATCCACGGGCGGGGTCGCGGAAGAAGCATCCCGACTGATTGCCGTTTCCGAGGAGATCGATGCGGCCGCGCCTGAATTTATGGATCGTTACCTCGAGCTAGTGGAGCGCGCAGCCACGCTCTTTGGGCAGATCCAAACGCAGTTACAAAAGGAAAACGAAGCGGATGAATTGGCGGCGCGCCCGCGTATTGACGAGCCTTCCTTCTATCCGGGAGTGGGTTATCACGGATTCGTACCTTTTATGGCGATCAGCTCATGGAATAGCGCTTCCGTAGCTTCTTCACCCAATGTGAGCAGCAACTTTAGCTCGAGGTTCGCCGGCGCTGGTGGTGCCTCGAGTTTCTGATTCCGCGGCTGCAGGAGCAAAACATGTGCGTGTGGGCATTCGACTACGGCGCGGACGATGTCACGTTGCAGAATGCTATCCCGGCCATGAAGGCGATTGGGGATCTTGATGCTTCTGCTAGCGAGATTGCAGAGCAAATCGAATATGTTCGGTCCGCTACTGGCTCTGACAAGGTCAACCTCGTGGGCCATTCCCAGGGCGGGCTGCACACCAAGACTTTCACGCAGCTCTACAGTTCCCCAGAGGAGGTCTCCCGTGTTGTTGCACTGGGTGGTAACTATCACGGCACTACGCTGAACGGTATAGGGCCTGCATTGAACGATATTGCCAAGGCTATGCCGAAGCTGGCTGCCTTCTTCGGCTCGACGGCCGGCATTCAGCAGCTGCAGGGCTCGGATTTTATTGAGAAAATGAACAAGCTGCCCGATACCGCGCCGGGGGTTAAGTACACCTCGATCTATAGCCCGGCGGATACCACCGTCACGCCGAACGAAACCTCGAAGCTTACTGCGGTACCAGGCGCCGACGTTGAAAACGTCAGCTTGGGCGACGTCTGTGAGGCCCCAGCCGCGCATCCGGATCTGCCGCACGATTCTTGCGCGCTCGATCAGATTATGCGGGGTCTTACCCGCTAATGATTCATGGGGCACTCGCTTGTCGACGTCGTGGCAAACAAGTGCGCTACCTGCCGCGAGTGGTTCGCCTGCACGCGGACGAGTACTTTCTGTCCTCCTAGAAGGAAGAAAGCTGCGAAACCTGGGACTGTGCCTGGGAGAACAGATCCTGGATGATCTTGTTGATGTCCGGAATGCGGAAGACCTGCGGGCCAACCGGCACATCAACTGTAGGCTGACCCGGAACCACACCAACCGAAATCACGTTTGCTGGGGCAGGTGCTGGTTTTGGAGCTGGGGCTGGAGCACCACCATTTAGACCACAACGCGCGATTGCTTCATCCGCGCGCGCGATGGCATCGCGGATTTCGCCACCACGCGGGTGGAAATTAGCAGCGGCGAGTGCTTGGGACTTCTTGGAGTTGTAGTCGGAAGCGTTGGTGTAATAGCGGCTTGCCTGATCGCAGGAGATCTGGCCCGCAGGAACCTTCGCGAGGTAGTTATCCACCATGTCGGCGGAGGCGGCTGGGGTGGCAAGGGAAACGGTGATTGCGGTGGCTGCAGTCAACAGTGCGGACTTACGTACTTTGCTCATGCAGGCCATTGTGTCATGAAAGTGCAGTAAGTGGAAGGTTTACTCGGCCAAAGACAGCAACTCCAACATATCGCACGGTGCTGCTCATGACCGCAATTTAACAATGCTTCTTGCGTAGTGCAGGGGTTTTCAGAAGCGGTGCGAGTTCAACGTGAGGTTCGGCCAAATCTATCCATGCGTACTCGGCAATCTCCGCTGCAATGTTTGGGATGACAGGGGATGGATAGCTGAAGACATCTGCAATGACCTCATGATTTTTCTCGTTGGCGGCGGCTGCGCGGAAGGTGCCACGTGGGCTAAGTAGGGCACCATCAAGCGTGACGCCAATTTCCTCTCTTACCTCGCGCACTGCAGCTTGGAGGGGCGTTTCGTCGGGGTCTGGTTTACCACCCGGAAACTGAAACGCGCTGGTGTTTTTCTTTCGCACGCAAAGAACATGGCCTTCTGAGTTGTGGAAAATGACAGCGCTTACGTGAATTTCTGGTGTTGGCATGGAGACGAGCTTATCAGGGCATGAAGTAACCTCCCTTTTCCAATATGTAGTACATGTGCTATCTTCCTTAGTGATGATTAAACTAAAGGAAGTGTTATGACTCGAGTGATTGAGATTGACAGCCTGGCTTTCTCCTATGCCGCAAAGAAAGTTCTGGGCGGAGTGGACTTGCATGTTGACTCGGGCGAGGTGGTGTGCTTGCTTGGCCCAAACGGTGTGGGAAAGACCACGCTGCTGGAAAATATTGTGGGCACGTTGACTCCAACTGCCGGCAGGGTTTGTGTTTTCGGGCAGGATCCTCGCCGGGTAAAGGCCGGGTTCTGGTCTCGTGTGGGTTTGGTTCAGCAGAATTGGTCCGACCACCCCAAGTGGCGTGTCAAGGACCAATTGGCATGGGTTGCCGGCATCCATGAAACCCACTCACCGGCAGCAATGGGAGTTGAGCAGGCGCTTGAGTTGGCGTCTTTAGGGGATAAGGAAAATCAGAAGATTTCGAGCCTGTCCGGTGGCGAGCGGCGTCGCCTAGATTTTGCGGCAGCGCTCATCGGTGGGCCTGAGTTGTTACTCCTAGATGAGCCGACGACTGGCCTCGATCCGGTTTCGAAGACGCAAATGCATGACGTAATCATGGACCACGTGGATCGTTCCACCGCGGTCCTTATGACCACCCACGATCTCGCCGAAGCAGAAAAGCTCGCCAGCAGAATCATCATCTTGGGTGAGGGAAAAGTCTTAGCAAACGGCAGCCCTATGCAGCTGCGCTCGGCGCATTTGGGAACTGCGGAGGTCTCCTGGGTTGCAGATGGGGTGCGCAACGTTCATTCCACGGAAACGCCAGAGAAATTTCTGCAGAGCCTTCCTCTTAGTTCGATCTCTGAATTAACCGTGACGCGTCCGACGCTAGAGGATGCCTACCTTTCCATCGTTAAAAAGAATGGGGAACAGTAATGAAAGTCTTGAAAGCAGCGCTTCGGCAGGCGGCAAGTGACATCCGTCCACAGCTGGTAGGCGTTGGCCTATTCATGGTCCTAGGACCAGTCCTTTTCATCGTAGTGATGGTGCGTCAGGCCTCGCAGGAGATGATCGAGCAAACTGCTACTTCCTCCGTCGTTCTTGCGGGGCTGGTGGGCAGCTTCTCGACGTTCGTGGTTATGCAGATTGCTGCCGAGTTCTATAGCGACAGATTAGGCGGCGCCTTGGTGCGTGCCCGAATGCTGCCGAACGGTTCTTGGGTTTGGGCAATCGGTAAGACCTTCTCCTGCGTCGGCGTGGTATTTATCATGCAAACCTTGATGCTCTTCGCCGCGTTCTTCATTCTGCCGAACCTGGTGATCTCGTGGTCGCGAATTATCCCAATGCTGGTCATTGCGTTGCTCTCAAACATTGCAGCAGCACCACTGGGGCTGGTGTTTGGCGCGTTCATGCGTGGGGCATATTCACAGCTCATTGGCTATGCCATCGTTTTGGCATTGTTTGTGACCAACGGTAGCTACTTCTCCATTGGGGACTTCCCACGGTGGATACAGATTCCGCAGCTCATCCTGCCCTTCTACTGGTCCGGACACCTATCGCGGTGGATCTCGGATAATCCTGCGCAGTGGGAGTACGGCGGAGAATTCACACCTGTGCTAGCTGTGGGGGTTCTTCTTACTTGGATCATCGTTGGATTTATAGTTGTTATTGCCTTGCTACGCTATAGCTTCCGCAAGGAGACTTTTGGCTCCCTCGCCAATATCCAATCCAAGACTCGGGCCCAAATCGGAATTTAGAAATGACTGAAGACATAGTTCACAACCGCATCGCTGTGATGCGTACTGACCGGCGAATCAGCCGACGTGAACTCGCCGAGGCCCTAGGCATTCACTATCAGACGATTGGTTACCTAGAGCGCGGCGAGTCTGCACCGTCGTTGCATCTTGCTTTGCGTATCGCGCAGTATTTTGGAGTGTCGGTGGAATCCGTTTTTTCCTTGGATGAATTCCCGCCGTTGTCTTAGCGGTTTGCCACCTTATTTACTTGCTTTTCCATGAGTTGGCGGAGTGCTTGTTCATCGTGCGAGCTGACGCTGACGACGGCGTCGTCGACAAGCGCGTGCGCCACGAATTCGCTCTCCCCGGGCTCGCTGACTAGTGGATTCCCAGCGTTCTCGATGGTTACCTTTGCGGCCTGCAGGTTCTCGGCGCCTTCTATCTGCAAATCGAGTGGCGTGGTGGAGTAATCGCTGACGATTCCGCTGACGTCATTGGAAAAGGAAGCACATTCAGCGAGGTCAGCGGGGAAGGGGAGCGTCACTGGGTTCGTGCTTAGAGAGACCGTGGCATTAATATCTCCAGCGCTGAAATCGGCGGCGGAGAATGTATCCGGATTCTTGTAAATCTTGGCGATGAAATCCATCGCTGAGGTGGCAAGCGGTGCGCATTGCTCGGGGGTCGTGGTCTTTTCGGAGTCGTTGGAGACGAGGTCCTCGGTGAGAGCTTGGTCTTCGGTGCTCACTAGCTCGTTGATGTTTGAATATTCGTATCCTTCTGGCGCATCTTCTGCGGCGAGAATGTGATCGTGGGCGGAAACTGGCGGCTTTGGTGCTGCGGGTTCTTGCTGGGAGCAACCAGAAAGAAGTGCGGCGATAAGAATGAAAGAGATATTTTTCATGCAAAAATTATAAATGGAATTTTTGTTTTAAGTAGAGATCCAAATATTCACTGTAATCAAGGCGACAAGCACGATGATTCCGCCAACGAGGTTTGTTCGCAGCGGTTCTTGTTCAACCGCGCTCCACCTGCCGCGGAAGATGAAACCCATCGGGGCGAAGGTGAGCACGCCAAGGTCGGAAATGCCGATGAGGATCTTTTCGCCGATACTCAGCGATACGTTACTGACAGCAACATAAAGTAGCTGCAGTGCGCAAATACCATGATGGTGGTTCCGATGATTGCGGCGAGGGCGGAATTAATGAGCAGTGTGCGGGCCATGGGTTGAGCCCCCTTGAATTGTGCGATTTGAGTCACAATATACCGCGACTAGCTCTTTATCTCCTCCTTTAAAGCAACGGCCTGCTCGTGGGCCCGGCGACGCCTACTTGCGATGGCCTGCGCGAAGGTCTGCGCCCAGTTCTTCTCCGCGATGGGCCCGGTGGGCGCGGTGGCTTTCCACGTCCCATCTTCGAAGAGCCAGAAGATATCCCCGGTGTATGGGTCCATGATGTAGAACGCTGTGCCATCTGTTTTGATGTTGTGGTGGTGTTGGCACAAGCAAGCAAGATTTGCGGGGGTTGTTGGGCCACCGTCGGCGAAATTGATGCGATGGTCCGTCTGGCATTTATAGGCCGGATGGTTGCAGCCCGGGTAGCGGCAGGTGCCGTCGCGGCCTTCGACGTATTTTCGAATGTTCGCCGGAGTGATGTAGTTCTTGCTCTCGGCGTATGGGTCGAGCTCGTGGACCTCCGAAGGGGAAACGGGAGTACGGGACCAACCGTGGCCTTGGATGAAGGTTGGCGCGCCGGGGATGTCAGTTGCTTGGTAGGTGTGCAGGATAACCTTTGGCTGGGCCTCACCGAGGATGAGGCGTGTCATGGCCTCGGCGAGTGGAATCTGCTCGGCCTCGGCGAAGGCGCGTACCGCCTGGTCGATGCTCGCGATGGTTTCTGGATCTGCTTCCAGCGTTACGGAGAATGGGTCGGTGCTGTATCGACCACGGCGGCGCGTATCTTGCAGGGCAATCGTGTCATCTTCGGCGCTAATGAGCTCATTGAGTTTGCGCTTGATATTTGCTTGCGTGGGCGGGACTTGGTTCGCACGCTTTGGTGTGAGGTACTTGGTGATGCCAGCGTCGATGCGGGCGAGGGCGCCGGGAAGCGGTTCCCCAAGCTTGTCTAAGGACTCGTTGATGGCGATAAGCCGATCTAAATCCAGGTGGAGATAGCGCTCTTGGAGAGCATGTAGTTCTGGCATGGATTCGAGGCGATCTAAAGCCATGAAAATTTTGGATATGCGCGCCGGGCTAACACCGGTGGCAGAAAACATTCTCTGCACCGCAAGCTCAATATCGTTATCGAATTCCGGCAGATGTTCGCGCCAGAAGCGCAGTTCTGCATGCCGGATTTGCGCGGCGGCTTGGGCTATTTCGTCTTCGGGGTTGGTGTGAGAGTGGTAGGGCACTTTCATAGCAAGAGGTTCCTCACCGTTAAAGTGTTTCGAACGAACTTACGAATCACACTTTAAAACATGCCCCGGACACGGCTTTTCGGCGCCGACTTTTCCCAGGTAGTGCCCTACTTTTCGGAAGAAAGGAACCGCGTTACAAGTGAGTCATAAGCGCGCACTGTAAGCTCCAAATCCTCGAGATAAAGATGCTCGTCGTGGCTGTGTAGCTGGGAGTTGGCGCTCGCCATATCGCGGGCTTCGGCATGCATGGCAAAGCCATAGGCGTTGCCGCCCATACGGCGCGCGAAACGCAGATCGGAACCACCCGTGGCGTGGACTGGAACCACATCTTTATCGGGGAAAAACTCTTTGGAGGTTGCCTCAATCGCGTGCCAGAGCTTCGTATCGGTGGAGGACTGGGTGGCGTCCTCGGTGATGAGGTGCTCGATTTCAACCTCGTCAGCAAGATCTCCTAGTGCCTCGCGCAGGAAGTTATCGAGCTCATCCTGGGTCTGGCCTGGGAAGGGGCGGATATCCATCTCCAGGTAGGCGTGGGAAGGCAGCACGTTGATTGCGCCACCAGCACGCAGGACGGTCTCGGCGATGGTGGTGTGGCTAAACGCGTGAGCGTACGCGGCAAGATCGCCGAACTTCGAGTAATCGCCGGTACCTGCCATTAGTGCCGCTTCTGTTTCTGGATCGAATTTGAAGGTCTTGACGAACCCCTCCCAGATCTCATTCGAAGCAACCGGCGGTTCAGCAGCGGCGATGCGGCGTGCGACCTCGCCGATCTTCAAAATTGCAAAGTCCTTGCCATAGGGCGTGGATCCGTGGCCGGCGTCGCCGTGAACGTGCAGGCGGCGCTGGCCAGCACCCTTCTCGCCAACGTTGAAGCCGAGCGCGCCGGGTAGGTGGCTGCCGCCGGTCTCGGACAGGCAGTTCTTCCACGAAAACGCATCCGGGTGCTGCTCTGACATGAACTTCACGCCGAGCCCGCCGCGGGCTTCTTCGTCGGCCATGCCCACGAATGCCAGGGTGCCGCCTGGGTTGCCCTCCTGGGCAATCTTGCGGGTGACCGCCGCCATGGATGCAGTAATAAAGAGCATGTCCACCGCACCGCGGCCGTAGAGCTTGCCGTCTTCGATGAGGGCGTCGAAAGGCGGCTTGGTCCATTTCGGCTCATCAACGGGAACCACATCCGTGTGTCCCATGAGGGTAAGCGGCTCCTTTTCTGGATCGCCGGGTACGGTGACCACGATGGAAACGCGGCCCGGGTGGGACTCGTAGCGCGCGATCTCGACGTCAGTTCCCTCGAAGAACTTCTCCAAGGTATCGGAGTTGCGCACCTCGTTGCCGGAGTCCGGCGTGAGGTCGTTAACGCACGCATTGCGGATGAGTTCTTGCAGGAGGGCGAGGGTGTCGTCGTAAAGCGTCATGCGTTTGAGGGTAGTCGGTGCGATAAAATGGCTCTTCCGGTTTTAGAGTGCATTGAT
>NZ_KV788486.1:0-43361 GCF_001807295.1 Corynebacterium sp. HMSC06C06 | reverse complement strand
CATAGCTAACCCCCGACCTGTCCACTTTCCGGGGGTCAGGCCCGTCGGTGGTCAGGGCGGTAGTGGCTACTGCGGCCACGCTAACGCGCAGAGCGCGAGCACAGATTAGAATCCCTCTCATGACTGAAAATGCAGCTGCCACGTTGCCGCCATGCCCTGAATGTTCCTCCGAATACACCTACGAGATGCCGCCGCTCATCGTCTGCCCGGAGTGCGCGCACGAGTTCGAAGCCACCGCCGCTGGTGCGGACACCGACTCCGCTGAGCCCCAGGTAATCGTTGATTCTGTGGGCAACACGCTTGCCGACGGCGACACAGTCACCGTCACCAAGACCCTCAAGGTCAAGAGCGCGCAGCAGCCGCTGAAGTCCGGCACTAAGGTCCGCGGCATCCGTCTGAACTTTGATGCTGGAACGGGTCAGGAAGACCACAACATCGACTGCAAGATTGATGGCTTCGGTGCCATGACGTTGAAGCCGGCGGTGGTCAAGAAGGTCTAGAGGGGTTTGCCCGAAAGTGATATCGTTACTGATATCAACGGGAAGGTGGGCAGTGCGATGGCCTCATTGGTAGTAAGAAACCTTGACGACGCGATAAAAGAAGCGCTCGTGGCTCGTGCGCAGGAGAATGGCCGCTCAATGGAAGCGGAGGTGCGCGCAATTCTTATTGACGTTGTGCAACCGAAGAACATTGGGATTGCTCTTTATGAAGCAAGCAGAGATGCCGCGGTTGAATTGGAAACTCCACCACGTGATGACGAAGCGCGGGCGGTGCTTTTTAAATGATCGTACTGGACACAAATGTCGTATCTGAGGTGCTTAAACCGCGTCCGGATGACAAAGTGTTGAGTTGGATGAAAAGCATCGAGGTCCGCACATCTGTCACTGCCATGACTGTTTCGGAGCTTTATGCTGGCGTGGCTATCTTGCCAGAGGGAAAGAAGAAGGCCACGTTGCGCAAGGTCTTAGATCGCGTCCTGAGTATGTACCCAATTCTTTCCTTTGATTTTCTGGCTGCGCAGGAATACGCCGAAGTCGTTTCTAGGCGGAGACAGTCCGGGCAGCCAATTTCTACTGTCGATGCGCAGATAGCAGCGGTATGCCGAGCCAATAATGCTGTATGCGCCACCCGTAATGTCAAGGATTTTGAGAATACTGGAGTTCGACTCATTAACCCATGGGATTAGTCAAGGTGGCGCAGGCGATGTCAAAGCCAGATGATGAGGAAGCCCGCACCGCTATGTATTTCGCCCGCACCGCGGAGCGGCCGAATAAATTGAAGTTTTATCCGCCCTGACGTGCTCCGGAGCTTGTTAGGGCGCTAGACTGTGGAGCCATGACTAACCCGAGTGATTCCACCGCGCACCGCTATACCCCGGAGCTCGCGGCCCAGATCGAGTCGACCTGGCAGCAGTACTGGAAAGACAATGGCACGTTTAACGCGCCGAACCCCGTCGGCGACCTAGCCACGGAGGGCGAGGGCGCCCTTCCGAAGGAAAAGCTCAACATCCAGGACATGTTCCCGTACCCATCTGGTGCGGGCCTGCACGTGGGCCACCCGCTGGGCTATATCGCCACCGATACCTATGCCCGCTACAACCGCATGCTGGGCAAGAACGTCCTGCACACCCTGGGTTATGACGCCTTTGGCTTGCCGGCCGAGCAGTACGCCATCCAGACCGGAACCCACCCGCGCACCACCACGATGGCCAACATCGAGAACATGCGCCGCCAGCTGGGCCTGCTGGGCTTGGGTCACGATCCGCGCCGCTCCGTGGCGTCGACGGACCCAGAGTTTTATAAGTGGACTCAGTGGATCTTCCTGCAGATTTACAACTCCTGGTTCGACGAGGAGCAGCAGAAGGCGCGCCCAATCGCTGAGCTGGTAAAGGAGCTCGAGGTAGGCAAGCGCAAGACCAAGGATGGCCGTTACTACTCCGATCTGACTGCAGCCGAACAGGCCGCAGCCCTGGACGAGTTCCGCCTGGTCTACCTGTCTAACTCCACCGTCAACTGGTGCCCTGGCCTGGGTACCGTGCTGGCAAACGAGGAGGTCACGGCAGAGGGTAAGTCCGAACGCGGCAACTTCCCGGTCTTCCGCAAGAACCTGTCTCAGTGGATGATGCGCATTACCGCTTACTCCGATCGCCTGCTGGACGATCTGGAGCTTCTGGATTGGCCGGAGAAGGTCAAGTCCATGCAGCGCAATTGGATTGGTCGCTCCCGCGGCGCCGAGGTGGACTTCACCGCTGAGGGCCACAAGATCACCGTCTTCACCACTCGCCCTGACACCCTGTTCGGCGCTGAGTACGTGGTGCTGGCTCCAGAGCACGAGCTTGTCGACGCCCTGCTCTCCCCCGTCCCGTATGACGACGACGTCGACAGCCGCTGGACCTTTGGCCACGATGATCCAAAGGAGGCCGTGGAGGCCTACCGTGAGTCCATCGCCGCAAAGTCTGACCTGGAGCGCCAGGAGAACAAGGAAAAGACCGGCGTCTTCTTGGGCACCTATGCTGTTAACCCGGTCAACGGCAAGCAGGTTCCGATCTTTATTGCTGACTATGTTCTGACCGGCTACGGTACCGGCGCCATCATGGCGGTGCCGGCGCACGATACGCGTGACTACGAGTTCGCCACCGAATTTGGCCTGCCAATTACGGAGGTTGTCTCTGGTGGTGACATCAGCAAGGAGGCGTTTACTGAGTCCGGCAAGGCCGTTAACTCCGCTAATGATTCCATCGACCTGAACGGCAAGTCCAAGGAAGAGGCAATCGCGGCCATCATCCCGTGGCTGGAGGAGCAGGGCATCGGCCGCGAAAAGATCCAGTACAAGCTACGCGACTGGCTGTTTGCACGCCAGCGTTACTGGGGCGAGCCCTTCCCCATCGTCTATGACGCTGAAGGCCAGGCTCACCCGCTGCCAGAGTCCATGTTGCCGGTCGAGCTGCCGGAGGTAGAAGACTACAAGCCGGTCTCCTTCGACCCAGACGATTCCGATTCCTCCCCGCAGCCGCCGCTGGCCAAGGCCCGCGAATGGGTGGAGGTGGAACTCGACCTCGGCCAGGGCACCCAGACGTATTATCGTGACACCAACGTCATGCCGCAGTGGGCAGGTTCTTCCTGGTACCAGCTGCGCTACATCGATCCGCAGAATTCGGAAGAATTCTGCAGCTTGGAGAACGAGCGTTACTGGACGGGACCTCGTCCTGCGGACTTCGGTCCCGAAGATCCAGGAGGAGTTGACCTCTACGTCGGCGGCGTCGAGCACGCGGTGTTGCACCTGCTCTACGCCCGTTTCTGGCACAAGGTCCTCTTCGACCTCGGTCACGTTTCCTCCAAGGAGCCGTACCGCCGCCTGTTCAATCAGGGCTACATCCAGGCTTATGCCTACACCGATTCCCGTGGCGTTTACGTCCCGGCTGCCGAGGTAGAGGAAAAGGACGGCAAGTTCTACTACAACGGTGAAGAGGTTAACCAGGAGTACGGCAAGATGGGCAAGTCCCTGAAGAATGCCGTGGCTCCGGATGACATCTGCCGCGACTACGGTGCCGATACCCTGCGCGTTTATGAGATGTCCATGGGTCCGCTGGATACCTCCCGTCCGTGGGCAACCAAGGATGTCGTCGGTTCCCAGCGCTTCCTGCAGCGTCTGTGGCGCCTGGCCGTCGACGAGCAGACCGGCGAGCTTGCTACTAGCGATGCCGAGCTCACCGAGGATGATCTCAAGGCCCTGCACCGCGCCATCGCCGGTGTGCGTGATGATTACGAGAACCTGCGTCTGAACACCGTGGTGGCTAAGCTCATCGAGTACGTCAACTACCTGACGCGCACCTACGGCAACTCCGCCGAAGGCGCTCCGCGTGCTGCGGTCGAGCCGATTGCGCAGTTGGTCTCCCCGATTGCTCCGCACATCGCGGAGGAGCTGTGGAAGCGCTTCGGCCACACCGAGACCATCACCTACTCCTCCTTCCCCACCTTCGAGGAGAAGTACCTGGTAGATGACGAGATTGAGATTCCAGTCCAGATCAACGGCAAGGTTAAGGCACGCGTCAACGTGCCTGCCGACGCCGACGAGGACACCGTGGTTTCCGCCGCGCTTGCCGACGCCCGCATCGTCGAGCTGACCGAGGGCAAGAACGTGTTCAAGAAGATCTACGTCCCTGGCCGCATGGTCAACCTGGTGGTTAAGTAAGCGCTAAATCATCACAAACCGAGGGCCTGCGCCACGTCTAGGAGCAGGCCCTCTCCCCTATCTGTGCTGCTTGCCGAGGCCACGAGCTGCACGCTCGCAGGTGATCCTTTCCAGCTTCGGAGCCATGCTGCAGGGCATGCTCGCGCCATTGGGTGATATCCCAGCCGGTGAAAGGTTTCAAAGGCATAACGAAATACTAGGTGCGCTGGTGGACACGGGGGTTTAGCGGTAAGCCATAAAGCATGAATCCAAACCAAGAGCTGCTCAGGGACGCTTTGCGTCGGCTCGACATTGCCGAGCAAGCACTTAGCGACGCCCGCGCCCGCCTCCGTGATTTCGAACGTCAGACGGCCGACGTGCCCGAGGTGCAGCCAATTTCCACCCCACCCCAGCAGGCCCCTGCGCCACCTCCAGTGCAGCAGCAAGCGCAACCGTCGGCGCAGCCCCAGCCGCACGCGGCACCGCCTCCCTACCCGCGGCAGGCACCGCGGCCGCGTGCCCCGCGGGACCGCGAGAAGACGCTCATTGGTGCGGTGGCCGTGGGTGGCGCGCTTATCACGCTGGCGGGCGTGGCCTTCCTTGTGGGACTTGCCATTCAGGCGGGCCTCCTGGGGCCGGTGGGCCGCGTCGTTCTGGCTTACATCGTGGCGGGTGCGCTGCTCGGGGCCGGATGGTGGTTCCGCAACAAAGCTGCCCCGGCCGGTGTGACCGCCTTGGTGGCCACTTCCCTATTTGCGGCGCTGGCCACGACGTTCCTGGTGGTCATGTGGCTGGGCTGGTGGCCGGCATGGCTGGGAGCGGTGCTCATGGCTCTCATCTATGGCGGATTCGTGGGTTATGCCCATCGTTTCCGTCAGGGCTCATTCACGCAAGAGTGGATGGCCGCAGGCGCAAGCCTAGCCGCACTCTCCTACCCCAGCGCAGTGGCACCCGCGCACGTCGGCGGTGCCATGCTCGTGGTCGTGCTCCCTTTGGTTACCGCCACCTACAGCGTCTTGTGCCGCAGTGAGCGCATGGCCGAGGTGCTGCGCGCTATCGCCGGCATCGGGCTTGCCGTGGTCATGGTGGAAGTCGCCGCCCGCAGCACCCCTTTCAGTCTGCCCTCGTTGTGGATTGCCATCGCGTGCAGCTTGCTCGCCATCGCGGCTGTAGCCATAGTGGTCTACTTCCCCACCGTCAAGGCGGAATTTGGCTTTGCGTTCTTGGGGCTGCTCGCCCCGGGCTTCCTGCTGGTCACTGCCCTCCTTCGCGCGGACACCATCCTCGCAGAGTGGATGGCCGTTGCTGCCTTGGCTGTCATCGTGGGTATCGCCTGGCTTGGCAACTCCGTCATCAAGGATTGCGCACTTGGTGCTATCCCCGTGGTCTATGCCCTGGTCATGCTGGACACCATGGCGGGCTGGACTGGCACAGCCCCCACAGGGACCATGGCGGTAGTCCTGACGTTTGTCCTAAGCGGGCTCTTCTTCGCAGCATTCGTGCTGCTCCTCCATGCGATGAGCAATGCTTTCGTCCTGGCCGCCTGGTACCTGGGTTCGCTCATAGTGCTCACCCCGCTTCTCGGTGGTGTGCTCTTTGATCCGCCTGCCCTCGCTGGCATGGAGCCACTTGCCGAGGGCATCGTCCTCACCGTGGCTCTCATCGCGGGCTACCTGTTGCGCCAGCGTGTCCCCCACTACGAGCACCGCGGAGTTGCAGCCGCACTGTTACTCTTTGTACTCCTGCTCAGTCTTCTTGCCACGGTAGGCACAATCGCCTCGGCAGCCGCGATCGTGGCGGGAGCCGCGGGCCTCAAGACTGCCTACCTGGCTTCGCACGCCCTGGTTTCAGTGGCGTGGATGGTCCTTGCTGCCCGCCTGCTTCTTGCCGCGGAGCAGCGCTTTACCGCCGTCGGCGTGCTGCTTGCCATTGTGGCGGTGGCCAAGCTGACCTTCTTCGATCTCGCGGCCACAAGCGGAATCTTCCGCGCGCTCGCCTTCCTGCTCAGCGGCATTATCTTGCTGACCATCGCGGTGCGTCGCCGCGGCGTCGACAAGTCGCGCCGCGAACAGGTCTAGGCCTCGTCCCAGAAAGGAGTAGCGCAGACGGCCACGGCGTCGATTGCCGCGTGCGCGGGCGGATTCTCCTCGAAGACCACCGCAAACCCGGCCACGTGGCCCACCCAGAATTCATTTTCGGTGAGCTCATGCACGTGCTTCGCGACGTCCTTTACCTCACCCGTCACCCGCACCCGCGGCGTGAGCATGCTGGGCTTGTAATTGCTGTAGAAGCGTTCCGTGTCGGGGGCCTCGAAGTCCGCGGTAACGTGGTGACCTGCGGGTTCCACGTGCGTGGCCAAGAGTGCGGGGTACAGCGTGCCCTGCAAAGCCTCGCCACCGGCAGGGTTGCCGGCGGGGAGGGAAAAGGGGGCGTCGACAAGCGCGGCGAAGCGCTTACCTGCAGTTTCTACCACCCCGATGAAAGGCGTGGCCCTGTAGATGGTGCCCTGCTGGGCCGGGCCGCGGTAGGTGACCACGGCGGTCTGCTCATCTTCGTAGGTCATCGCAGTGATGCAGATGCCTGAAGGATCGCGGTGATAGAGGACCTCGTCAAACGCGGGGTCCTCATGGGAGCGCGCGACCTCGTGGAGCTCGTCGACGGTTTCCAAAAAGATGTCCATGGTCAGCCAGTTTAGCGGCGAACAAGGCCGCCTTCTTAGTGCTGCGCGTAGATGGTGTCGACCTTCTCCACCAGGGGCAGGACGTCGTAGGACGCAACCAGTTCGTCGTGCTGGTTGCAGAAGGCAGCATCCCAGCAGACCTCGCCATAGTCGTCGGTCACGCGCGGGGTGATTCGCTTCGCTGTGAGCCCGATGCGGATGGAATCAGCGTAGGTGACCGGGGTGATAAAGCGTAGGTTCTCCAAGCCGTAGTTGGCCAGGACTGGGCCCGGAGCAGGCTCGACGAAGGGGCCCGCTTGCCCAGGAAACCAGGAGGTAGCCGTGGGCTACTTCGTCATTCTCGGCTACATCGTCCTTGCGGCACTGTCTATCTCCTCGTGGATTGCCGTGGATTCTGGCCGTCTGCCACTGTTTGGCGCTTCGGTTCTCATCCTGGTCACGGTGCTGGGCACGACCTATGACCCGCAGTCTGCGCTATATGCGGAGATTCTTTTCAGCAAGTCCCAGACTTCGATGGCGGTCGCGGCCTACGCCATCGTTATTTTCGGCATCTCGCTTATCGGTGTTCTCCTGGTTCCGAAGAGAATCCAGGACCGTGACCCGCACGTTTAGAAGTATCTCGCTCCCGAAAACTAGGCGCATAAGTGCGAAGAGCCCGCCTGGGCGGCCAAGGCACAGAACTGTAGCTGGGCGTTAGCCACTGAATCTTCGGCACCGCGGATTGCCTGGCGGGCTGGGTCGTGGAACTGCACCGGCACGAAGTTAAGGATTTGCTGCTCCAGCGGGGAAGGCTGGCGGCCCGAATTGCGGATGCCGTCAGCGGTGATGCGAACGGCACCCAAGATGTCGCCGGTGAGCTGGGAGGCCGCGCCATAAGTATTCGCGGCGATGGTAAAACCATTGCCAAAGGAGGCGGTGGCATGGACGTTGCGGTTATCGTCCCAGCCGAACTTCGTGCCCACAACACCCGGCACGCGTGAGGTGCCAAAGTCTTGCTTATAGCCGTCAGCGGCAACGGGGGAAGCGGTGCGCATGCCATTGATAATTGGCGTGGCTAGTGGGTCGCCCACAATCGCGGAGGTAAAGCGCGCAAGGTCCTCAGTAGAGGTAGTGGTGTTGCCCCAGAATCCAGGGTAGTGGGTCTCATGCAGGCCAAACTGGCCGATGACCTCAGGGATTGCCTGCGGGTAGCGGCGGTCCAAGTCTGTGGCCGTGCCGTCCTCGCTCAAACGAATCATGTTCTCCACGCGGGCTTTGTCCGCCGGAGCACCGTGCTGCAGCACCCAATAGGCCAAGTAGAGCTTGACCAAGGAAAGCGCCGGGCGAGATTCGTGGGAATTAGCAGTAGAGACTACTGCGCCATTGCTGTAGCGCAGCGTGACCTGAGTACGCCCGGGCACAGCGTTAGGGTCGATGGTGATGCCAGCCTGGGCAACGGGCGTGACGAGGCCGGCGGCGAGGGTGCCAACCAGCGCGGCAGCAGAGATAGAGAGACGGGAACGCATAGGAAAATAGTAACAGCGCTGGGAAAACTAATCGTCCCCAGCGCTGCTAAATAGTTTGTCTAGATTTCTACGATCGTGCGGCCATGGTGGGTGCCGGCGAGCAGCTCCTTGGCGGCGTCTGCGACATCGTCGAGCGCAACGGTGCTGGAAATAGAATGCAGCATCTCAAGATCGAGATGCTCGTCCAGCAGCTTCCAGGCGTCCTCGCGGACCTTGAGCGGTGCGTCAACGGAGTTGCCGCCTGCCAGGACGATGCCGCGCAGGATGAATGGCAGTACCGAAGCCGGGAGGTCAGGACCAGCGGCCATGCCGGTTGCTGCTACGACGCCGCCCCACTTGATCTGCGCCAAGACGTTGGCCAGGACGGTGGAGCCAGCGGTGTCTACCGCGCCGTCGTAAAGCGCCTTCTGCAGCGGACGGCCGGTCTCCGAGAGCTCGGAACGATCAATGATGTGGTCTGCGCCCAGGGCCTGCAAGTACTCGCTTTCGCTATCAACGCGGCCGGTAACGGCGGTGACCTCGAAGCCCAGGGACTTGAGCAATTGGACGGCGATGGAGCCCACGCCGCCCGTGGCGCCAGTGACCAGCACATGGCCCTCGCGCGTGCCGTGGGTGAGCAGCTGGTTGACGCAGATGGCGGCGGTGTAGCCCGCGGTGCCGATTGCGGCGGCGTCGGCAGCAGTGAAGCGCTCTGGAACCACGAGGGTGGCGTTGGCATTCACGCGCTGCTTAGTGGTGTAGCCGCCGTGGCGGAATTCTCCCAAGCCGTCGCCGAAAGCGGCCACCAGGGCGCCCTCAGGTAGACGTTCATCGTTTGACTCCGCAACGTTGCCCACGACGTCGATGCCCGGCACCAGCGGGTTGATGCGCATGACGCCCTTGTTACCGTCGAGTGCCATTGCATCCTTGTAGTTCAACGAAGAATGGGAAACGTTAACCAGTACGTCGCCCTCGGCCAGAATCGGCTCATCCTCGAAAGCGTGAGAGATGGAACCGTCTTCGTTTCGCGTGACTTTGAGTGTGCTCATGCCCACGATGGTACGCCCATTATGAATCAGTGTTTTGCCAGCGAAGTACACGGCAAAAGTACAGCTTTTGTTGTTAGATTCTCGGACATGCTCGTTACCGAACAAACCACTCATTCGCGCAGCCGTATTCCGGCGGCCCCGCGCCGCCACCAAACGCTGCGCCGTGACTCACTTCTAGTCACGGCGCTCGTGCTGCTCGTTGTTGGTGTGGCGACGTTGGGTAAATCCTTCATTGAGATCCCCGGCGTGGTCAATGCCTCCGCGCATGCGGTGCGAAGCTTAGATCTGCAAATGTTCAACGGTTTTGATCATCCGACCATCTGGTACGGGCCTTGGACCAACACCATCGGCAATTTCTTGTTGTTTATGCCACTCGGCGCAAGCCTTATCGTGATGGGCCAGAATCTGCGCCGCGTGCGCTTTGGCCTCGGCGGAACCATCCTGGCCGGCTTGGCGCTGAGCTTGAGCATCGAAACCCTCCAGTACCTCTTCGCCCTCGGCTTCAGCGACGTTGATGACCTTGTGTTCAACACCTTGGGCACCGCCGTGGGCGCATTCTTTTTGGCCCGGATAAGCAAAGAGCTGCAGTCCAAAGTCCTACACCGTATGGGATTCATTGCAGCGACCGCGCTAACCGTTTTGGGCTGCGCGCTAGTCACGGGGTTTGTTGCTTAATCTTCTGCTCTGAGTTTTCTACGCGGCCTTCTTTGCGGAGCGCGACTCTCGCACAATTCCACTGCCGAGAAGGACTAGTCCGAAGGCTACCCATGCGAGCAGAGTCCATACCTGGGTGGCGATACTTGCTGCAGGGAAGTAGTTAACCAGGCGCAGCAGCGTAGCTGTGGCGCCGTTAGGCAGGAACTGGCCGAAGTATCCCCAGCTGCCGGACACGAATTCCTTGGGGGCCATGGTACCGGCCAGTGGGTTGCCCACCAGCATGATGGTCAGTGCGCCGAGACCAAAGCCGGGGGCGCCAAGCAGCGCCCTTAGGCCTAGGATGAAGCTGGAGACTGCGGCGATGCCTAGTGTGAATACGCCGGTCGATGCCCAGAAACTATCTGGCAGTAATCCGAATACTCCGCCGATTACTGCGGTGGTGAGCAGTCCGGCAATGGGGGCAAAGATTGCTAGGGCGAGGAGACGCTGCGAGTTTCGCTTCAGGAGGAAGGAAGGAATCGCTGCACCGAGCATGCCGCCGATGGCAACGGGGATAATAGCCATATTCATGGCGAGGCCCTGCGGGTCTTCGCTGCTGGTGGGCACAACGTCGGTGGTCTTGACGGTGACGTTAGGGAGTGCGTCAGCCGGGATGCCCTTCGCGGCAGCCATCGCCTGAGCTTGCTGGTTTGCCATTGCCTCTACTGGTTGCGCGAGGTTCTTCACGATGTTGCCTTGTGCGGCGCCGGCAGCGCTTGCGGTGAGGACCTCTGGTTCTTGGCCCAGCACGATGGCGCCGTAAGCCTCGTGTTCTTCGATGAGGGATACCGCGGCTGCGCGGTCTTCTACAGGTGTTATCTCGAAGAGTCTGGGTTGCTTCTGCTCAAAGGCTTCAGAAACCTTGCTCACTTGTTCTTGGGTTCCAACTACTGCGAGTGGGAGGTCTTTGGGGGTCATCGTGGCCATGGGCCACAAGAAGGCAGTTACGAAGAGGCACACTGCGAGAGGTGCCAAGAATCCAACGGCGATTGCCTTGGTCCAGTCTTTCATGTCGTTCCTTTGCTTGATTTTCAACGCTTGTTGAATAAGATATTTCAACAGTTGTTGAAAGTCAACACGTGATGAATTCTTCGAGGGTTCGAGGAAGTAAGGTTGAAGCCATGGCAGCTAAAGGCAAGGTCGAAGAATCCGGTGACGGTGCTCAGCCAGGGGCTGAGCATAAAAAGGCAGAGCGCAAGAAAGCTGGACGTCGTCCAGGCGCCCCAGAAGCGCGCGAGAAAATTCTGGAAGCCGCCTGCATGAGGTTTAGCGAGGTGGGCTTCGAAGCCACCACCATCCGCGCGGTCGCCAAAGAAGCCGACGTCGATCCCGCTCTCGTCATGCATTACTTCAAGAACAAGGACGGCTTGTTCGATGCGGTAATCGCGGACCTAAAAATGCTTCCGGCTCAGTTGGGGGCGTCTACTGACCTTCGAGGATTCATCGCGAACTATCTGCGCCTGTGGGAAAGCGAGGACATGGGTCCGCGTTTGCGTGCTGTGGTTCGCGGCGGCATTGGCTCTTCACATGCATCAGCTATCCTCCGTGAATCGATCATGGACAGCTTCGTAACGGACCTTTTAGAAACAGAGTTCGCCCAAAGTACGATTAGTGAAGGTAATCTCCTGGGCAAGATCGCGTATTTGGGTCCTATTCTCATTGGAACGGCGATTGCTCGCTACGTCGTGGAGGTTCCGCTGATGACGGAGAAGAGCATCGACGACATAGTGGAGGACATGTATCCCGCTATCGAGACGCTCCTATCTAACCAAGGCTAAGGCTTGAGGTTTTTCACGAACTCCGCGACATCGGTAGCCGCCTGCTTGGCAAAGGGGCTAACACCCGTGATGGTGGCTGAGCCCGGGCCAGTCCACGTGCCGTATCCCACGAGGAAGAGCCCCGGCACGGTGGGCTGGCGGTCTACCAGGAGGCGAGAAATGGGGCGAAGTGCGGGCCGGAAGCCGGTGGCCCAAATCAGGTGATCCGCGTCGATGTCGTCGAGGGAATCCGGCATCGGGGTGGCGCGCAGGAGCCCTTCATCACGCGCCTTGAGCACCGGCGGGACCATGACGATATCGCCCAGGTTCGTATCCGCGCCGGGGTCAGGCTCGCCACGATTGATGGCGTTGAGGCGCTCGCGGTTGCGCCGGAAGAGCACGCGTCCGTCGACGTCGTCAGGCATCCAGCGCGGCTCGCCCCTTGTTAGCCAGGTGGTGGTAATACCTTCAAGCAGCAGATCCGCCGCGATCTGTGCGCCGGAATTGGCCGCGCCCACCACTGCCACGCGGGAGCCGCTGAACTCCGCGACGCCGGGATAAAAGGCCGAATGCCATTGTGTCCCCGCAAACTTACCGGGGTAGTACGGGATGAAGGGCGCACGCCAGGTACCCGTGGCCGCCACCACGGTGCGGGCCATCAAGCGTTCCGTGCTCGAGTAGACGTGGAAGAACTCCCCATCGTGCTCCACGGACTCAACCATGAAGGGACGTCGCACCGGCAGCTCATAGCGCTCTTCGTAACGAGTTAGATAATCCACCACGTGGCTCGCCGGCGGGAAACCTTCATAAAAAGGCATGGGCCAGCCCGGTAGGTTGGAGGCGCTCGTGGTGCTAAATAAAGTCAGCGAGGGCCAGGTGTGCAGCCATGCACCACCGGGGCGTGATTCCGCATCCAAGATGGCGAAGTTCAAGCCCTTTCTGCGCAGGTAATAGCCCGTGGCCAGCCCTGCTTGGCCGCCACCTAAAACGAGGCAATCATAAACCTGCGCGGACACTTAAATGAGCTTCCTTTCTCGGGCCACGGTGACAGCCGCTGTGCGGGTATCCACGCCCAGCTTCTGATAGATGTGAATCAAGTGCGTCTTCACTGTAGCTTCCGAGATGAACAGGCGCTGGGCAAGCTCCTTATTCGATTTGCCCGTGGCCAGGGCTTCTAGGATCTCCAGCTCGCGGCCGGAAAGTGCCACCTCGGGGCGGGTGATGCGCTCGGCCAAAAGTGCTGCCACCTCGGGCGCTAGGGTGCGTTTGCCGGCGGCCGTGGCCAGGACGGCGTCGTGAAGCGCCTGCTCCGGCGCATCCTTTAGGAGATAGCCCAGGGCGCCTGCCTCCACGGCGGAAACGATGTCGGATTGGGTGTCATAGGTGGTGAGGATGAGCACCGGCGGGCCGCCAGCCTGGGCGAGCTGGGAAGTGGCCGCAATGCCATCGGTGCCGGGCATCTGGATATCGCAAATGACCACGTCAACATGTGGAGCATCGGGAGCTGCAAGCTTGGCGACGTCCGCCCCATCCGCGCCTTCTAACACCACATCGATGTCGGGGAAAGCGTTCAAAATGGCCCGCAGGCCGGCGCGCACCACGGGATGATCATCGATGAGCATGACGTTAAGCATCCTGGTCCTCCACTTTTTGCGGCATACGGATAGCAAGGGCGGTTCCCTGGCCCGGGGAAGATTCCACCGTGAGCGTACCGCCGTGGCTTTCCACGCGCTGGCGCAGGCCCCGCAGCCCGAAGCCACCCTGCGAAGGCGAAGCAGGGTCCATGCCTTCTCCGTCGTCGACGATGTCGAGCGTGGTCTCGCCTTCAAAACAGCCTAAAGTGACCACCGCGCGCCGGGCGCCAGAATGCTTGAGCATGTTGTTGAGCCCCTCTTGCGCCGCACGCAGCAGGTCCTGGCGGTGAGCTTCGGGCACCGTGCTTTCTCCCGAAACAACCAGGTCGATGACGGTATCTTTACCCAGCGCCGCGGCTTGCGCGGCAGCCGAATCTACTACCTGCTGGAGGGCCTCTTCCAAGGAGGCGGCGGGAGATGCTAGCTCGCTGACGAAGCGGCGGGCCTCGCTTAAGTTCTCGCTGGCCACCTTTTCAATCAGCGCCAGTGTCTCTGGGGAAGGATCTTTTTGAGCCGCGCGCGAGAGCAGAACGATGGAGGAAAGGCCTTGGGCCACGGTGTCGTGGATTTCCCGGGAGAGCCGTTCGCGCTCTTCCAGGCGGCCTGCTTGGTGCTCGCTCGCGGCAAGTTCGGCCTGGGTGGCGCGCAGCTGCCGGGCAACCTCAGCATGGTGCGCCGCCTCAGACTGCACCATGCGCCCGGCATGGAAGGAGCCGATGGCAAAGGCCGTGCCGATGAAGGGGCCGATGGCCGCCGCGATGGTCCATTCCGCCGGATGCTGCCAGGCGGGCAGGAAGGCCGCCAGTGCCCATAACAATCCGCTGCAGGCGATGCCCGGCCAGCGGGGAAGCGAGCTTAGAAAAGCAAAGACCAGCGGGAATTCCAGCCACATGAAGTCCTGGGCATGCACCATGAGCCCGCACCACAGCACGCACAGGCCCACCAGCCACAGGGCGCGGGGGAGTACGCGCCGCAGTGCGTAGACCACGGCCAATGCGACTGCCAGACCAAGAGCGCGGGCATCGAGGCGCCCGTCGATCCCGGCGCGCAGCAGGCCGAATAGCAACAAAAACGCGAACATCACGTGTAGCCCGGCGCGCCAGGGGCTAAGGCGCTTATGGAAGGTCTGCGGGGAGCGCTGTTTCACGTCATTCACAGCCTTTTACCCTAACCCGCAGGTGGGACACGGGGAATCAACCAGTTGGTTGACTCGAAGTTCAACTAGCGGCCCGATTACTAATCCGCGCGCGGTAGCGATGCTTGAAACTATGTTTCTTGGACTTAGAGAATTGCGCGCAGCCCGCGGGCGCTTTGCGCTGATTGGGTTGGTAGTCGCGCTCATTACCTTGCTTTTGGTCATGCTCTCTGGACTCACGGAGGGCCTTAGCAAACAAAACACCTCGGCTTTGGAGGCCTTGGGGCATGAGTATGAGCAGGCGAGCTTTAGCACCCAGAAGCCAACTTTTACGGAGTCAGAGATTTACGCGGACGACGTGGTGCCTGGCAGCGCGCCTTTGGGTACCGCGCAGACCAAGGTGGAGGGCTTCGGCGGCGTGGCTGTGCTGGGCCTGCCGGCGGGCGAGCCAATTCCGGGTACCAAGCAGCAGGTGCCAGCCACGGGAGTGGTGGCCTCGCAAGCGATTACGCAGGGAAATTCCGTGGTGATTGGGGATGAGACCTATGCCGTTCGCGGCACCGTGCCGGATCTGTACTATTCCCACTCACCGGTGCTGTGGGTTTCCACGCAGACTTGGGCGCAGTTGAGCCACGCGCCTTCCGACGTCGTGGGTACCGCCCTGCTGCACGCGAACAGCGTTACCACCGGGCTTCCCACGTCCGTCAGCATGCGCGAGGCCTTAAGCGGCCTGCCCTCCTACAACTCGGAGCGCGGCTCGCTTTTGACCATGCAGGGCTTCCTGTATGCAATCTCGGCGCTCGTGATGGTGGCTTTCTTGAGCATCTGGACCATGCAGCGCACCCGCGATCTTTCGATTCTGCGTGCGCTGGGGGCGCGGACGCGCTACCTGCTTGGCGACGCCCTGGCACAATCCGCACTCATCCTCGCCCTCGGAGTTGGTGTGGGTGCCGCAGTGGGCTGGGGCCTGGGCGCGCTCGCGCAATCGACGGTGCCTTTTGTGCTCTCGGCGCGCACGCTTGCTGCCCCGGCCGCCGGCATGTGGTTACTCGGCATGCTGGGCGCGGTGCTAGCTACCCGCCGAATCAGCAAAATCAACCCTTTGGATGCGTTGGGAGGACAAGGCTAATGCTAGAGATTGAAAACGTGACGGTTACCTTCCCCGATGGCCGCGATCGCGTGGTGGCGCTGGATGACGTCAGCCTGGCCATCAAGCCGGGCCAGCTCATGGCCGTCGTCGGCGAATCCGGCTCCGGCAAGTCCACCTTGCTCTCCGTGGCCGCAGGGCTAATCGAGCCCGATAGTGGGCGCGTGCGGGTAAGCGGTGAGCGCGGCATCATCTTCCAACAATCCAACTTGGTCAGCTCGCTCAATGCCCTGGATCAGCTGCTCATTGTGGACCACATGGCAGGCCGAAAACCTCGCCGTGAAAAGGCGCGGGAGCTGCTTGAGTATGTAGGCCTGCCTGGGATGGAGGCTCGCCGCATCACCCAGCTTTCTGGCGGTCAGCGCCAGCGCATCAATATCGCGCGCGCCTTGATGGCTGACCCCGAGGTGCTGCTTGCGGATGAGCCGACAGCGGCGCTGGATTCTTCACTCTCGCGCGACGTCGCCAAGCTGCTGCGTGACATCACCGATGAACAACAGACCGCAACGATGTTTGTGACCCATGACCGCAGCCTGCTGGAGTTTGCGGACAGTGTGGTGACCGTCAAGGACGGAAAGTTGGCGGCCGGTACCTAAAGCCCTGCAAGCGGGTGCAAACGGGGTACTACCAAGGAGATCTTCTATCGGCAGATGACTGGCTGGGTGATGCTGGTGCTCGGTGCGGCATGGACCATCATCAACCTGCTGGGGCCGTGGTACATCCTCGCCGAGATCGGCGCCGTGGCAGGTGCCTGGGCTGCGATGACGTGGCCATGGGAGACCCATAGGCTGCGCCGCTCCGTGCGCGCCGTAGCAAATAGGCTTTAGCGAGCCGCACGCAAAAGCTTGGCGACGGCCCGCGGGATCGCCGCGGCAATCTGCGAAGCCGAGCAGATGGCGTAGCCCTCCGGCGTTTTCGCCGCGATGGCTGCCGCATGGGCCTGAATGGCGCCGGCGTGGAGGACTTCTGTGATGATCTCGGTGAGCGTCGTGCGGCCTACCTGTGCTCTGTCCTCAAGATGTATCTGTGCGAGGACTGCGCCGAGGATGCCGGCCAGTACGTCTCCGGAACCAGGCGTTGCGGAATAAGAGTGACCGGCGTTGAAGGCATAGATGGGCTGGCCGGGTGCAGTAACCAGGGTATTTCTTCCCTTGAGCAGCACGATGCAGCCCAGCGCTGTGGCGAGCTCCTGCAGTGGCGCTGCTTTGCCTGATGACAGGTCGAGGTCCTTGTTGAAGGTCGCCTCGTAAAGCTCGGTGAACTCGCCCAGGTGAGGAGTGAGAACCGTGACGGGCAGGCTTCCCAGGCGGGCGCGCAACTCGGGGTGACGGGCAAGGAGTCGCAGCGCATCGGCATCGATGACGGCCGAGATGAACCCATCGAGCACCTCCGCGAGCTCCGCTTGGGCCGCAGCGTCAGTGCCGCGTCCTGGGCCCACGACGATGGCCTGGGCGTGACCCGCTGAGCCAAGATCTGGGTGAACCACGAGTTCCGGCAGGAGTGAGGTGATGGAGCGGTCTCCGATAAAGCGCACCATGGCCGGGCTGGTGCGCACTGCCGCGGTGGCTGCCAAGATGCCAGCTCCGGGATAGGTGTCGCTTCCGGCGGCAATAGTGACCACGCCGCCGGAATATTTGTCGGAGGAAATTCCTGGGGTGGGATCAACGATTGGTCCGGTACAGCCAACCGGGCGCGGGTGCGTTGCGATGCCATGGGCGGTCTCGATGTTGCCGGGGCGCCACGCATATGCGGATTCCAGGGTGGGCTCGTTGGCGATGTGCCCGGCCGGTTGCGCGAGCGATTCGAGCATCGCGCTAAACGATGTCGCGCCGGGCAGTGTTAAATCCGCCAGCACCACCTGGCCGCACTCCGCGGCGAGTACGTGGCCCATGCGCGCCCAACCGAAAGTTATGGTGACGTCAGCATGCACTGCGCCTTTGCAGGCGGCGATGCCAGTCTCTGCGTTGATGCCAGTGGGCATGTCGACCGCGAGCACCGGAATACCTGTTGCCTGCTCGTAGACCTCTAGCGCTTGGCCGCTGAGCCCGCGCCCGGAACCGAGGCCGGCCACGGCGTCGATAAGCAAGCTCGTGTCAGCTGGCAGGGAAGTGTTGGGATTAGGAGTGGACCCACTTTTTAGAACTTCGCCGCCGGCTTTCTCGAACGCAGCACGAGCGGCAGCGTGACAGGTCTCGGGTACGAGTGCTGTGACGGCGTGCCCCTGTTGGGCGAGAAGAGCGCCGACGAAAAGGCCGTCGCCGCCGTTGCCACCGCTGCCTGCCAGAATCATCACGTGGCCGGGGTGGGCGGCGAGCATTACCGCGGCGGCATCGGCCACCGCGTGGGCGGCCAATTGCATGAGCTGGTCTGGAGAGCTCTGCTGGGCAAGCAGGCGCTCCTCGGCAGCGCGGACGGCGTCGACGTGAAAGGCATATCGCATGCCGCCCAAAATACCCCCTTGCTTAGGCTGGAGCGTTCTGGCAGGTAGGGCACCAGAACAGGTTCCTGCCTTCGAGCTTCTTTTCTGCGATGGGCTCGCCGCAGATATAGCAAGGCATGCCGGCGCGGCGGTAGACATAAACCTCGCCGCCATGGTCATCCTTGCGTGGCGCGCGGCCCATGGCCTCTGGCGTGTGCTCCGGGCGGACCGTGTCGATGCGGGCGGTGGGCACGCCGGCGCGCATGAGTTCTACCAGGTCCTCCCAGATGACATCGAATTCGTGGCGGTCTAATTCATTGCCGGCAATAAAAGGCGAGATGTTCTGGCGGAATAAAACCTCGGCGCGGTAGATGTTGCCGACTCCGGCAAAGAGATGCTGATCCATCAGCAAGGAGCCGATGCTGCGGCTCGACCTGTGCACTCGCGGCCAAAGGTTAGCCGGTGATGCGTCCTCGCGGATGGGGTCGTGGCCAATCTTGGCGAGCGCGACGTCATACTCGGCATCCGTGATGAGCCGGCACCACTGTGGCCCGCGGAGGTTGGCAGCTAGGTCATCGCTTTCGATGCGCAGGCGAATCTGGCCCCAGACATCATCCAAAGGCTCAAAGCGCAAGCTGCCGATCAGCCCGAGGTGGATATAGATGATGTGCTCTGGCGCATCGGCGGAAAAGTGCAAAAAGAGATGTTTGCCGCGCGCTTCGGCGAAATCGAGCTGCGTCCCATCGAGCACGGCTGCTTCCGCCGCAAAGCGGCCCTGCGGACTCGTGACGCGCAGCGGCCCACCCCGGAATTCACGGTCGAGGCGCTGTGCAAGGTGATGAATGATGTGGCCTTCGGGCATGGGGATAAGTCTATTGCATGTGCTGCGAAGAAAGCTCAAGGATAAAACGGACATTTTTCCGTTTGGAGTGTGGGATTGAAGTGCGAAGACGAGGCTTAAGCGTTCATTTCCTGCTTTAAAGGTCTAGGTTAAATAGGTGAAAGTCAACATAATAAACATTTATCTATTTTGTTGTTTAGTCTATAGCGCGACCATATCTGATAAAGATTGGCCAAAATATATAGTGGTCCGTTTCACATTTATTTTTCTTCCGGATTAATTGGACTAGAAAGTGCCAGCGCATGGCGCTAAATTTTTATAAAGCTAGAATTGGTTAGTGAAATTCTTTATCGGATTTTTGTCCGATTGGCTTTGCAAACGTTGACTTTGAAACCGCCGTTGATATGCTTCGCATGGATGTATCTACTGGTGAGTGATAGATCCAACCGCTGCGCATGTAGGGGTGCGTGGCGGCTATAGCCAGGTGAGTGGGACTGCCTGGCTGTAGAGGGTGAGGGCTTGTTCCGCATCCTTAGAGAGACAGGTAACGCCTGGGCCCATCCTTTCCGGGGCCCAGGCGTTACTCGTATGTTTTAGGCGGCTTCGTCAGTGCGGTTTCTGGCGGTGTGGCGCCGTGGCAGGGCGTATGAGTAAACCCAGTTCTTTCGAGTAAAATCCAATCCAAAAGATCCAGCCCGGTTGCGGGGATTGTCTATGGCGGAAGGCCTTTAAATGACGCGTTTGCTTGGTTTTGACCGTGAGAAGTACATCGAGATGCAGTCGGAGCACATCCATGAACGGCGCCAAGCTATCGGCGGCAAGCTGTATCTGGAGATGGGCGGCAAGCTTTTCGACGATATGCACGCCTCCCGCGTGCTGCCCGGGTTCACTCCAGACAACAAGATCGCCATGCTTGAGCGCATCAAAGATGATGTCGAGATCCTCATCTGCATCAACGCTAAGGACATCGAGCGTCAAAAGATGCGCGCTGACCTCGGAATCCTCTACGAAGATGACGTTTTGCGCTTGGTCGACGTCTTCCGTGGCCGTGGCTTCCTAGTAAACAACATCGTCATGACCCAGCTGGAGGATGGCAACAGCCAAGCTGAGGCCTTCATTGACCGCCTGGAGCGCCTTGGCCTGAGCGTTGCACGCCATCGCGTTATCCCGGGTTATCCTTCCAACACAGACCTCATTGTTTCTGAGGAAGGCCTTGGCCGGAACGAGTACGCGGAAACCACGCGTGACCTGGTTGTCGTCACTGCGCCGGGGCCAGGCTCCGGCAAGCTGGCGACCGCCCTATCGCAGGTCTACCACGAGCACCAGCGCGGTGTGCAGGCTGGATACGCCAAGTTTGAGACCTTCCCGATCTGGAACCTGCCGCTCGATCACCCAGTGAACCTGGCTTACGAGGCCGCAACCGTTGACCTCAACGACGCAAACGTCATCGATCACTTCCACTTGAGCGCATACGGCGAATCCACGGTGAACTACAACCGCGATGTTGAGGCTTTCCCGCTGCTTAAGACCCTCCTGGAGAAGCTGACCGGCAACACCCCGTACCAGTCCCCGACGGACATGGGCGTCAACATGGCCGGCTTCTGCATCACCGATGACGAAGTCTGCCGTGAGGCCTCCAAGCAGGAGATTATTCGTCGCTACTTCAAGGCTTTGGTGGAAGAGGCGCGCCTCGGCCTAGATTCCACGCAGTCCGAGCGCGCGGCCGTCGTCATGGCGAAGGCCGGCATCAAGTCTGATGGCCGCCCAGTAGTAGCGCCGGCGCGCAAGCGTGCCGCCGAAACTGACGAGCCCGCCTCTGCGTTGCAGCTTGCCGACGGCACCATCATCACCGGCCGCACTTCTGCGCTTCTGGGCTGCTCCGCTGCGATGCTTCTCAATGCGCTTAAGCATCTCGCCGGCATTGACGATGAGATCCACCTGCTGAGTCCAGAGGCCATCGAACCGATCCAGAAGCTCAAGACCGAGTATCTGGGTTCGCGTAACCCGCGGTTGCATACGGACGAGGTTCTCATCGCGTTGTCTGCATCGGCGGCCAAGGATGAAAACGCCCGTAAGGCCATGGCTCAGCTGAAGAAGCTAGCTGGTTGCGATGTTCACACCACCACGATTTTGGGCTCGGTGGATGAGGGAATCTTCCGCAATCTTGGGGTGCTCGTCACATCCGATCCAGTGTTCGCCCGCAAGCAGGCGCTTTACCAAAAGCGCTAAGTACGGAGTTTTCGGAAGAATTTAGGAAAAGAAACAGCTCAAGCATAGAATTAGTGGCGTGAGCCTTAGCAAAATTCTTCTGTACTACTGCTTTACCCCAATTTCTGATCCCACGGCCGTCATGTTGTGGCAGCGCAATCTGTGCGAGAAGCTCGGACTGAAGGGTCGCATTCTCATCTCCGAACACGGTATCAATGGCACCGTGGGCGGCGACATGAATGCCTGCAAGCGCTACGTTCGTGAGACCCGCGAATACCCAGGATTTAAGAAGATGGAATTCAAATGGTCCGATGGCGGCGCTGATGACTTCCCGCGCCTGTCGGTCAAGGTCCGTGACGAAATCGTGGCCTTTGGCGCGCCTGGTGAGCTCAAGGTGGACGAGAACGGCGTCGTCGGTGGCGGCGTTCACCTCAAGCCAGAAGAGGTTAACAAGCTGGTAGAAGAGCGCGGTGACGAAGTCGTGTTCTTTGACGGCCGCAACGCCATGGAAGCGGAGATTGGCAAGTTTAAGAATGCCGTGGTGCCTGACGTCAAGACCACCCATGACTTCATCAAGGAAATCGAGTCCGGTAAGTATGACTGGATGAAGGACAAGCCGGTTGTCTCCTATTGCACCGGGGGTATCCGCTGCGAGATCCTCTCATCCCTGATGAAGAATCGCGGTTTCAAAGAGGTCTACCAAATTGACGGTGGCATCGTGCGCTACGGCGAGAAGTTTGGCAATGACGGCCTGTGGGAAGGCTCGATGTATGTCTTCGACAAACGCATGCACCATGAGTTTGGGCAAGGGCTGCAAGATCCTGGCTTTATTCAGCTGGGGCACTGTGTGCACTGTGGAAAAGCAACGAACACGTTCCACAATTGCATTAATGAGGACACGTGCCGTCAGCAGGTTCTAATTTGCGACGATTGCGTACAGCACGTTGAAACCCAGCACTGTGGGCGTCCAGAATGCGCGGAGGTCGCAGCTACAGCTGCAGCAACCAATGCTTAGCTCGAGCAGAAATTAGCTCGAGCAGAAAACGGTGCTCCTAGAGAAAGCTTTGGCTGAGGGAGCGCCGAAGGCGCTGGGTTATCCGAGAGGGACGAGCAGGATCTGGATATCGGTGATGCACCACAACATGAAGTTGCAGGCCATCACCCAAAAAATGGCCATCCACGAACGCCAACGTAAGTAGCGCTTGAGTTTGTGAATCATGATGAGCGCCGTGCCAATCATGCCGATGAACGGGATGATTATGGTAGTGAAGGCAAAGAAGCGGCGCTGGCCGTTGGTGCATAGCCAGGTGGCGAGGGAAGCGTCGCAAAGCGCCCCGCCCTGGGAACGCGTGATAAGGGCTAGGACCAGTGCGTAAAGCCCGGAGGCGGCGAGGATGCCCAGCATGAAGTAAATTGCCTGAATCGTCGAACGGCGATTGGCTTTTGCAACGGCAAGAGGATCAGGTGCATCAGCGAGTTCATCAAACGTTGCTGGCTCGGGGCGCCGCAGGTTGGCATAATCCGCATCAGTTGTCAGATCGTTTTCAGGATGCTCGTCAGTTGCACTCATACGCAGGAGTCTAGTCCTTAATCGGTGCCGAGTCGGAAGGCCGAACCATCACTGGTACCCGAATGTGCGGGAGAAGCTCCGTAGCGGCTGAGCCGATAAACACGCGCTCGATGGGCCCCATTGGGGAGGAACCCATGCACATGATGTCGCCCTTCTTCCATTTCAAGGAATCAACTGCTCCTGCCCACCCATGCCCGGTTCCAATATCGGTGGAAATTTCCAGGCCGGGGTAGTGGTGGTCAACAATGTCTTGCGCTCTGTCGAGCATTGCCAATGTATGTTCGTGCCAGCCCTTAGTGAGCTTGGAAGCGATGTCGACGGAGTCATGCAGAGGGGCATCAATAAGTCCCTCCGCATTGAAAGCCACGATGCGGAGGGGCAACTTCCATGTGTTTGCCAATCGGGCTGCATGAAGCAGCGCTGGGTCTTCAGAGTCGCCACGCTCGGTGAAGGCGAAGTTGATGCGTGTAACGCCATGCTTGGAAAGCTTGATGTCGCGCGGGGTGAGGCCGAGGGGAATGGGGGAAAAGTGCAAGAGCGCGTCTGCAGTAGAGCCAGCAAAGAACTTGCCCTTGGGAGCTGACTGATTTGCTCCCAACAAAATTGCGTCCGCGCAGAATTCAGTGGCCATCTCCGTGAGGAGTTGTGGCCGTGAAGGTCCAGCGAGGAGGACGGAAGGACGCTCATCTAGCTGTGAGTTATCGACTCCTGCTGCCTTGAGAGCGGCAAGCACGCTTTGCTCGCACTCAGCCTGTTCCTTTTTAAACCACTTCTTGTACTTGCCGCCGTGCTTGGTGAAAACTGTCGTGGCGCGTGGCACAGAAATAGTAGAGATCACTCTGATGCAAACCTTGGTGGACCTAGCCAACCAAGCTGCGTACTCGATCGCCTCCGTGCCCGTGGAGGACGGGCTCCACGAGACTAGAAGTCGAACAGGGTCGTTGGGGTCCTCTTTAGCGAGGGAAGCCCGCGACTCACAAGGGATATTCTTAGCCATGCACCAATCAGTCCGGTGATCTATCTTGGGACGTTGTTGGTGCCATTATTAGTCGCTTGAGCGTACAAAATGAAATCTGCGGCGGGGGATCGATCGCGGTGAAGAAGATTGGTCTATTTACGCCCTGGGGTTGCCAGAGTTTAGTCCATGGTGGGGCGGTAAACGTCTGCGAGCTTAGAAATTAAGGTGCTCATCTGGTGCGCTTTGTCTAAATCCGAGGGTTCTAGCCACTGGAGGATCTCAGCCAGGGCTGCGGCGCGTTGTCGAGAGACAATGTTGAGTTCTGACTCGCCTAGCTGGGTCAAAGCCACCAGGACGCCACGGCGATCCTTTTCATCGCGGCGTCGTTCCACGAAACCATTACGCTCTAATTGGTATAGGGCATTAGATGCCGTGGGCATTCGAATAAGTTCTGCCTGCGCAATGGTGCTTACTCGGGAAGGTCCCCGTAGGCGTAACTGATTCATGATCGACACCTGTGAGGTGGTGAGGGACGTACCTTCGGTTGTGCGCTGGAAGATAAGCATTAGCTTGTTCAACGCGGGTTGAATGTTGCGCGCGACGTTAAGAGCGTCCTCATAGTTGGAGGGGGAGGCGGCGGCTTGTTCACTCATAAAAAGTAATAATAGCGACCGTTTGCAGCCGACGGTAGTTAGGTGGCTAAAAAATTAGGTTTTGGGTTTGAAAATTTATTGAGGGGAGCGTAAGGGAACAATCTCGTTCATTAAAGTGTTTGAGAAGTCGGTGGAAGAAGGCCATCTCCGCAAAATTATTAGGAAGAGAAGCGAGAGAAAAGGAGGGCAGATGCTTTGAGCCTTTCTTTTAAGCACATTATTTCTCATGAATGGGAGCGGGCCCAGCATCTCAAGGAGTATCGAGCGGGCCGAGTAGATAGGAGCGAGCTTTGCGACGCCGACTTCCTTCTGCGTGCTGCGGCTGAACACCACGGCGTCGATATGGCGAAACGGTGCCCGATGTGTGAAGCGCCGATGTGCTTGACCACATGGGTATATGGCGAAGAGTTGGGGCGTCGCGCTGGAAGCGCACGAAATGCGGAAGAAATCGCAGAATTTGCAGCCGACGGTCTCGAATTTACGGTTCACTGGGTCGAAGTTTGTACGGCATGCCGTTGGAACCACCTATTGCGTG
This sequence comes from Corynebacterium sp. HMSC06C06, assembly GCF_001807295.1. Taxonomy (NCBI): domain Bacteria; kingdom Bacillati; phylum Actinomycetota; class Actinomycetes; order Mycobacteriales; family Corynebacteriaceae; genus Corynebacterium; species Corynebacterium sp. HMSC06C06. The sequence goes on along the minus strand of NZ_KV788486.1, from coordinate 18,425 downwards.
CGGCAACAGCCTATGATGAAGGTTAGTTTTGGCTCGGCCGTTGAGGCCGGTAAGCTGCATTTATTTAAGAAAATCCGCCCATGATTGATGAGGACACGAAGCAGTGACCGAAAAGGAATCTGCCCCTAAAAAAGCGGGGCGTCACGTTTATAAATCCACGAAGCAGCGCAAACGACGTCGCTGGCCGTGGATTGTGCTGATAATTGCCTTGGTATTGGTAGCTGTACCGGCAGGCCTTTTTGCCTATGCATACTCCCAATACAACGTTCCTGAGCCAAAGGAGCTTCAAGCAAATCAGGTTTCCACGATTGTGGCTGGGGACGGTACCACCCAATTGGCTAAGTTGGTTCCGCCAGAAGGCAACCGCACCCAGGTCAAACTCGATGAAGTCCCCGACTACGTCGAAGATTCTGTGCTTTCTGCTGAGGACCGTGAGTTTTGGACCAACTCCGGATTTTCCTTCACCGGTTTGGGACGCGCAGTCTTGGGCAAGCTGACTGGTGATTCAACCGCAGGCGGTGGTTCAACAATCACTCAGCAGTATGTCAAGAACACGCTGGTTGGTGACGAGTATTCCTATGTGCGTAAGATCCGCGAGCTTATCTATTCCATCAAGATGACTAACGAATGGTCCAAGGAAGACATTCTGCAGGCATACCTCAACACGGTCTACTTTGGTCGTAACGCCTACGGAATCCAGGCAGCTTCCAACGCATACTTCAATAAAGATGCCAAGGATCTGACGGTTGAGGAAGGCGCAATGCTCGCCGGCCTTATTCAGTCTCCTTCTGTCCTTGACCCGCGCGTGGACGAGGAAAGCTCGAAGGCTCGCTGGAACTATGTTCTTGACGGTTTGGTTGAGATGGGCGATCTGGACGCTACTCAGCGTGCGCAGATGCAGTTCCCGCAGACGCGTGATCCTGCCGAGTATTCCGCTTATACAGAGGCGCCAGGCGCCTACGGACATATTAAAAACCAGGTTATTGCCGAGCTGGAACGCGTTGGCATCACCGAGGATCAGGTCGCTACGGGCGGTCTGAAAATCACCACGACCATTGACATGAACGTGCAGAATGCTTCCACCGAGGCTGTTGATGGGCAGCTGCAGTCTTTGCAGGAGGATGCCCGCGCAGCAGCTGTGACCATTGACCCTGCTTCTGGTGCTGTGCGCGGCTACTTCGGTGGCCACGAGTCGACCGGCTGGGATTATGCCAACGCCGGCCTGCAGACGGGTTCGACGTTTAAGATCTTCGCCCTTGCGGCGGCCCTTCAGCAAGGCATCGGCCTGGACACGAATTACTCCTCTGCGCCGTACCAGCTCCCAGGTTCTCAGGTAGTCACAAACGTCGGTGGCGGCTGCGGTAACTGTTCCATCGCGGAGGCATTGAAGAACTCGTTCAATACCTCGTTCCTGCGTCTGCAGGCGGATCTAGAAAACGGCACTCAGGATACTGCCGACATGGCGCATGCGTTGGGCATTGCTAAGTCTCTGCCTGGCATTGAAAAGACATTGACTGAAAATGGTGGGGCTCCATACGAGGGCGTTGTTCTGGGTCAGTACCAGTCTCGCCCACTCGACATGGCAAGCGCTATGGCGACGCTGACAAACGGCGGCGTTTGGCATCAGCCTCACTTCGTGCAAAAGGTCGAAACTACCGGTGGCGAAGTTCTGTATGAATTCAACGACAACGGTGGTGAGCGTCGAGTTTCAGCCAACGTGGCTAACAATGTTCTTAAGGCAATGCTTCCTATTGCGGGTTGGTCTAACGGAGCTCTGGCCGGCGGCCGCGCATCTGCGTCCAAGACGGGTACTACTCAGTTGGGTAACACTGGAACCAACAAGGACGCGTGGATGATTGGTTCGACCCCGCAGCTGGCTACGGCAGTTTGGGTAGGTACCGCTGACAACACCTCCGCCATTTTCAATTCTTATGGCGGAATCATGTATGGCTCTGATGCGCCTACCCGTATCTGGAAGCAGATCTTGGATACTTCCTTGGTTAACTCGGAGTACCAATCCTTCCCAACGGCATACCCGATCCGTTATGGAAGCGGGAACTGGGGCAGCGGGTACACGGGCTCTTATGGTTCCTCAACGGAATACGGCAATCGTTACGGCAACAACGATGATGCTCCAGAGGAGACTGCAAACCCAGAATCCCCTGCTCCTGGCGAACAACCTGCGCCTTCCCCACACCAGCCTGCAGCGCCTCCGGCAGCGCCTGCTCAGCCGGAGGCACCAGCCCCAGACGTTCCTTCGCTGGAAGACATCATTAATGGTCAAGGTGACTTGGCTGAACTTTTAAGACCGTAGGAGAGGAACGTGACTGATGAGGCCCTCAAGACCGTGAAGACGGTTGGAAAGTCCCACTCGGCTGTGCGTGGCGCCTCTGCCGAAGGCCGCATTCCGCTTAATCGTGAACCTTTTGCACACGACATCATCGAGTTTTTCGGTGGCCCGCGTGGCCGTTTTGCCCGCACCTTACCTGGTCAATGGATATCGCCATTGCGCGCGATTATTGGTGTGTCCTGGATTTTCCTCGCACTGGGCTTTCTGAGTAAGGCCAACTGCGCAGGAAGCCGCACAGGGGAAGACGGAGTCATTTCCTTGAACTGGGATGGCAACCGTCAATACACGTCTTTCTGCTACAACGACATCGTCCCGCTCTATGGCGGCCGCGGCTTGGACCAAGGCGGATTTCCCTATGCGTATTCGTGGCAAGAAGGTGACCTGACTAGGTACATGGAATACCCGGTTCTGGCGGGTATGTTCCAAGGATTGATGGGTTGGACTTCACGAGTCACGTATCCAATTGGTGAGTTCTTCGGCGTAGCGGATGCCGGTTGGTATTTCGGAGTCACCGCGCTCGTGCTTTCCTGCATTTGGATCGGTACGGTCTACATGGTTTTCCAGCTCACTGGAAACCGTGCATGGGATACGATGCTCATGGCCGCGAGCCCCCTTGTTGTCATTCATGCCTTTACAAACTGGGACATCCCGTCCATTGCGTTTATGGTCGGTGCGCTCTTTGCGGTGACCCGCGGTAAGAATTGGCTTGCAGGTATTTTGATTGGCCTCGGAACTGCTTTCAAACTGTGGCCGTTGTTTATCTTGGGCGCGTTTTTTGTCCTCGCGGCGCGTAACAAGAGGTGGGCGCCATTCGGTGCGATGTTCGGCGGAACCGTGATCTCTTGGCTAGTCGTTAACGTTCCAGTGGCGTTGAAGTACCCGGATGCGTGGCGTGAGTTTTTCCGACTCAACGAAGAGCGCGGCGCTGAATGGACCACAATTTATGCGTTGATCAACCGCTATGCCGAAAATGGCCTCACCCCAGAATTCCTCAATAGCTTTACGCTGCCAGCATTCTTGCTGGGATGCGCAGCTATCGGCATCTTTGGTTTGCGCGCTCGCCGCGAGCCGCGTGTGGCTGAGCTCATTTACCTGATCGTGATGGCCTTCTTGCTCATCAATAAGGTTTGGTCGCCGCAGTATTCCATTTGGTTGGTTGTTCCAGCTTTGCTTGCTCTCCCGCGTTGGCGCCTGTTGCTGAGCTGGATGCTTGTCGACGCCATGGTATGGCCAGTCCTCATGTGGCACATGTTGGGCACGGAAAATAAAGGCATCGATCATGAACTGCTCGACCTCTTTGTGATTGGCCGTGACACCTTCATCGTTATTATCGGAATTCTTATCATCCGCCAAATGCTGGGCAAGTCTGTGGACAAGGTGCGTGCAGCACATGGTGGCCGTGATCCTCTTGCTGGAGACTTTGTCTAATGGTTATCACCGTCGTAGGAATAATTTCTATTTTTCTCGGATTCTGCTGCGTGATGGGTGCGTACTACCTATATCAACGCAGCGAGGATCGGCGCTGGCCCATCCTTTTGGGCCTGCTGGCCTTGATGTTTCTCACCGTAATTCCAGCAGGAAGTGCCATCTTCTTCGCCACCACGATGCGTAGTTAGTGTCAAAACGGTTCCGCGCTTGGCACTTGATGATTAAGTACAGCGCAAGCACTGATTCTCCCCAACGGCTTTCCCCGTTGGGGATTTCTTTTTGGCCGGTCAATGCGCTATTGTGATGGGGTTGCTTGACGCAACGTACCCTCCTGCCATGTCCGCAAAGGTGATATGGCCGAAAACAATTACTAGACCATAGGAGGTGATGAGGTCCGTGCGTCACTACGAAGTCATGATTATTCTGGATCCTAACCAGGATGAGCGCACCGTATCCCCGTCCCTAGACAAGTTCCTCGAAGTTGTCCGTAAGGATGGCGGCAAGGTTGAAAACGTCGATGTTTGGGGCAAGCGTCGTCTTGCTTACGCAATCGACAAGAAGGAAGAGGGCATCTACGCCGTCGTTAACCTGGAGTGCGAGTCCGCTTCGGTTCTCGAACTCGACCGCCGTCTGAACCTGAACGACACCATCCTGCGTACCAAGGTTCTGCGCACCGACAGCAAATAGCGGATACTGGTTTCAGAGTTTCGAGAACCCACGTAACCGATAAGGAGAACAGACCATGGCACAGGGAGACACCACAATCACGGTAGTTGGCAACGTTGTTGCTGACCCCGAGCTGCGCTTCACCCCAGCGGGTGCGGCTGTAGCAAACTTCCGCGTCGCTTCCACCCCTCGTCGTTTCAATTCGCAGACGAACCAGTGGGAAGATGGCGAGGCCATGTTCCTGACCTGCAACGTGTGGCGTCAAGCCGCAGAAAACGTTGCGGAAACCCTGACCAAGGGCATGCGAGTAATCGTCAATGGCCGTTTGCGCCAGCGTTCTTATCAGAACCGCGATGGCGAAAACCGCACTGTCTTTGAGATTGAGGTTGACGAAGTCGGCCCGTCCCTGCGCTACGCTTCCGCACGGGTCACCCGCAAGTCCGCTAATGGCGGTAACGGCGGTGGCAATTACGGCGGCGGTCAGCAGCAGAATCAGGGCGGCAACAACTTTGGCGGCGGCAACCAGGGCGGCTTTGGTGGAAACCAGAGCGCTCCGCAGCAGTCGCAGCAGTCAGCTCCTTCAAACGATCCGTGGAACTCCGCACCCCAAGCTGGAAGCTTCGGCGGTGCAGACGCTGAGCCACCGTTCTAAAACTGTCCCACGCAATTATTAACTAACTCAATTGAAAGGCAGGGATCATGAAGCTGATCCTCACCGCTGCCGTTGAGAACCTCGGCGCCCCAGGCGAAATTGTAGAGGTTAAGAACGGTTACGGACGTAACTACCTGCTTCCGCGCGGCCTGGCTATTGTTGCCACCCGTGGTGCTGAGAAGCAGATCGAGGGCATCAAGCGCGCCCAGGAAGCTCGCGCAATCCGCGACCTGGATCACGCACGTGAGGTCCGCAACCAACTCGAGCAGCTTTCTGGCGTACAGGTTGCAATGAAGACTTCTGAAAACGGCAAGCTATTCGGCTCCGTTTCTGCAGACGACATCGTTTCCGCAGTTGAGGCCGCTGGCGGCCCGAAGCTGGACAAGCGCATCGTCGTTCTGCCTAAGGGCCTGGTCAAGAAGACCGGCAACTACCAGGTCGAGCTCAAGCTGCATGCTGACGTTCTCGGCAAGGTGAACTTCTCGGTCGTCGCTGCCTAATAGGCGCTCGACGGTTCCCGCTTAAGAGTGGGAACACAATGACAACAGCAACGCTTAGGGCCTCGGGGCCCGCCATGTGAGGTGGCAGACCCCGAGGCCTTTCGCGCGTTTTCAGCGACGCTGCTTCTGCCGCACCGCTGAATCGTTTGATGAAGTTTTGTGTGCTCCCAGACAGTGCGCCGACACTGTGTGTCCGATCATCATGCAGGCTGTGGATAACTGTGGATAACTTTGAATAATTGTGGATAACTAACGTTGGAATCTCTTCCGATTTGCGTTTTGTTAACCCGCAGCTCACCTCGATAACACGCAGGTAAGTGGGATTCTTCACGGAAATTGTGCACATTTTCACACTTCCGGAAATAGCTGTTGACCTGCGGACACGATAAGTGCAGGTCACAGTGCTGCGATAGTTATCCACAGCCATATCCACAGGTTTGGGGGTCGAAAGTCGTTCTCACCTGGGAATTACACAGGGCCCTGTGGATAACTGTGGAATTTATACCCAGGGGGTGCGTGTCAGGGGGCTGCATTAGACTAAAAATCCAGAAGCCGAGCCCCCCATTTTGCGGTAACTTCTCGCAGATGTGTCACGCTGGGGCGCGGTGATAGTGTCCGAATTTGTGCTTCACGCCAGCCGGCGAAGCAGAAGATGGGGTGGATTGTTTTATGACAAACGCAAGCTTCGATGATGCAGACTACGTACCGCCAGAAGCACCTGACGTACCTGCCCAGGAGGAGCGTCCCTATCGCCGGAACCGGCAGGATGTTTCCAAGCGCTACGGAGAATTCCGTCAGCCGCCCTCGGACAGAGAAGCCGAGCAGGGCGTCCTCGGCGCAATGCTGCTGAGCCCGAACACCGTAATGGAGGTCATCGAGGAACTTGAGCCTGATGACTTCTACTACCCGGCACACGCGCTTATCTACCAGGCCATGGTTGATCTCTATGCCGCCGGCACTGACATCGACGCCGTCATCGTAGCCTCACGCCTCGACCGCTATAACAATTTGGAGCGCGTAGGCGGAGCGCCGTACCTGCACACGCTCCTAGCCACGGTGCCTACTGCTGCAAACGCGCGTTACTATGCGGAGATCGTCGCCGAGAAGGCGGTGCTTCGCAAGCTGGTCGACGCTGGCACGCGTGTTGTTCAGTTGGGTTTCGAAGGTGCAGAGGACGCCGAGATTGAGTCCGTGCTCGACCGTGCTCAGCAAGAGGTCTTTGCCGTGGCGCAAAAGAAGACAACCGAGGACTATCAGGTACTCGGAAAGCTGATTGACCCCACCATTGATGAGCTCGCCATGCTACAGCAGAACGGCATCGAGGCCGGCGTTCCCACGGGTTTTATCGATCTAGACAAGCTCACTAACGGCCTACGTGCCGGCCAGATGATCATTGTGGCAGCGCGTCCTGGTGTGGGTAAGTCCACCTTGGCCATGGACTTCATGCGCTCCGCGTCCCTGCAGCACGGCAAGACCTCCGTCATTTTCTCCTTGGAGATGTCAGCCTCAGAGATCGTCATGCGTCTGCTTTCTGCAGAAGCAGAAGTAAAGCTGACGGACATGCGCGGTGGCCGCGTCTCTACAGAGGACTGGGCCAAGATCGATCAGACCCTGAACCGCATCCAGGATGCACCACTGTTCATTGACGACTCACCCAACCTCACCATGATGGAGATTCGCTCGAAGGCTCGCCGCTTGAAGCAGCAGCATGGCCTCGACCTCATCGTCCTCGACTACATGCAGCTGATGTCTTCCGGTAAGAAGGTCGAGTCGCGTCAGCAAGAGGTCTCGGAGTTCTCTCGTCAACTCAAACTCTTGGCTAAAGAGCTTGAGGTTCCACTGATTGCTATTTCGCAGCTTAACCGTGGCCCTGAGTCGCGTACCGATAAGAAGCCGCAGCTGGCTGACCTCCGTGAGTCTGGCTCGCTGGAGCAGGACGCTGACATGGTTATGCTGCTCTACCGCCCTGACTCCCAGGACCGCGACGATCCGCGTGCGGGTGAGGCTGACATCATTTTGGCTAAGCACCGTGGTGGCCCTATCGATACGGTGCAGGTTGCCCACCAGCTGCACTACTCCAAGTTCGTCAACATGGCCCACGGCTAAGAGGGAGCGGTTAATGTCAAAGGGAATCCTTCGCAGTTGCACTCCTGCTATAGCCGCGGCGCTGACTCTGCTCGCGGGTTTATGTGTGTCCTGTGCTGATAACTCAGCTGGTTCCGGCGAATCTGGTATGGAGTATTCGGCGTCGCAGGCGCCGGCTACCCAGAAAACTAAGAAGCCGGAAGTTTCCGCCAAGAAGCTCGTCTACGCACATGAGCATGAGCGTCAACACGGATTCTTGGTCACACCCAAGAAGCCGCAGCCAGGTAAAAAGCTGCCCTTAGTTGTGTTTCTCCACGGTGGAGGATGGCAAGAGAAATCCACTGCCCAGTCAGCGGCGCCGGCTGTCAATGACCTCGTGGAGCATGGTGCCGCGGTGTGGAACGTGGAGTATCGCGGTGTATCCATCGACGGTGAAGATGCACCGGGCGGCTGGCCCATGACCTACCAGGACGTCGCTGCGGCAATTGACTTCATCCCGCAGCTTACAAACCACAGCGATGTTCCCCTCGACCTCAACAACGTTGTGGTTGCGGGCTACTCTGCGGGCGGCAATCTTGCTACGTGGACCTGTTCGCGTCCGGAGCTGGCTCCCGACGCCCCCGGTGCCCATCCGGCCTTCCACGTGGACAAGTGCGTGGGTATCGCTGGCGTTTATGACATGGAGCTCGCCTACCAGCAGCACGACAAATTTGTCCGCACCCTTCTAGGCGGTACACCGCAGGAAGTCCCCGCGCACTACTTCGATGCCTCCCCGGCATACAACGTCAACAAAAAGGCACGCGTCCTAGTGCTGCACGGAGAAAATGATGAGATGGTCAACGTCGATGAAGTCACCCGCTTCGCCGACTATGCCAAACAGCGTGGCCTCAACATCGATGCCATCATCTTCGACGACGCTAAGCACCTTTCATGGGCCAATCCCGCTGGCCTCCAGTGGCAGCAGGCACGGCGAACCATCCTTGAGCAGGTTGGAATCAGGTCTTAGGCATCGGGGCGTCGTCAAGCATCACTGCATCTGGCTTCGAGAGGTCCTTGACCTTATCGGGATCACCGAGGCGCGGGCCGAGGGCAACCAGCACCACGAAAACCACGGTCACAGCGATCGCCAGCCAGTGCCACACTGCATCGAATCTGCGGCCAAGGCGCTGTGCTAGCCAAGCACCAAACCACGCGCCAAGCGTGTTAAAGAACAAGTCATCAATGTCAGTGCGCCCCAACGCGAAGACATACTGGATGGTTTCCACCAACACCGAGAAAGTGAAACCCCAGAGCGTGGCCGCACGCTTGGACCGCAGCTGCACAAAAAGCAGAACGCCCAGCGGGACAAAGAATGCGAAGTTGCCGCCGTATTCAAACAGCGGCTTGAACCAGCTGCCGGAGAACAAGTCATCCAGCGGAATCCAGCGAATATCGCGGGCGCGCTGGTTTTCCGGCTTCCAAAGGTAGCCAATCTGGAAGAAGGCTTTGAGAGTGGTCAACGAAACAATGACGGCGCAATAGCCGCCAAGGGCTAGCGTCGAACGCACTCTGTGGGGCATCTACTTAAGTACCTTTCCGCGTTGCTCCGGTAGTACAAAGGCGGCGGCTGCCGCAATTGCGAACGCAGCGGCAAAGAGGATGAACAGCCAGTGTGCGCCCGCACCAGCCAGGATAACCGGAACGATAAGCGGCGCGATGATGGAGGCCAAGCGGCCAAAGCCCGCAGCGGCACCCGTGCCAGCTCCGCGCAGGTGGGTGGGGTAGAGCTCTGGGCCGATTGCGTAGAGTGCGCCCCACGCACCGAGGTTAAAGAAGGAAAGCAGGCAACCCGCAATCAAAATGAGCGCGGTGGAGTCCGCAAAGCCGTATAGGCCGGCGGCGCACGCGGAGCCCACGAGGAAAGCGGCCAGCGTAGGGCGGCGGCCCCAAGTCTCAATCAGCCAGGCCGCTGCCGCGTAGCCCGGAAGCTGCGCCAGCGTGATGATGAGCGTGAAGCTGAAGGACTTCACCAAGGTAAAACCATCGGCCACGAGCAGCGACGGAATCCAGATGAAGGCGCCGTAGTAGCTTAAGTTCACACAGAACCAGATGGTCCACAACGCCGCGGTACGCCCGCGCAGAGAGCGCGACCAAATGCTGCTGGAGGTGACATCTTCCTCGGCATAAGTGGGTGCCGCGGCGTTTTCTGGCAGTTCCTTGCCCTCGGCTTCGGCCTCAGCTTCGAAGGAGGCCACGATGTCCTCTGCCTCCGCGTGCTTGCCCTTGGATTCCAAGAATCGCACGGACTCCGGCAGCTTCATGCGCACGAAGAGAGCATAGAAGGCCGGGACCATGCCAAGTGCCAGCGCCCAACGCCAGCCGCTTGCCGATGCCCCGACTACAAAGGTTCCGATGACCGCTGCCAGGATCCAGCCCACGGCCCAGAATGCCTCCAGCAGCACAACCATGCGGCCGCGTACCTTGACCGGTGAGAATTCCGAAATCAGCGTCGATGCAACGGGCAGCTCCGCGCCCAGGCCCAGGCCCACGATGAAACGCAGAATCAAGAGCATAGCTAGTCCCGTCGCGAGCGCTGAGGCTCCCGTGGCCAGACCGTAGACCAGAAGGGTTAGCGCGAAGACGTGGCGACGGCCGAACTTATCGGCAAGCAAGCCGCCGAAAGTGGCGCCAAGCGCCATGCCGACGAATCCGATTGAGGCAAGCCAAGAGGATTGAGTCGGTGTGATTCCCCAATGCACCGCGAGTGCGGCCATGATGAAAGAGATGAGGCCGACGTCCATAGCGTCGAGCGCCCAACCGATTCCGGAGCCCACTAGCAGGCGTTTGTGCTTGCCGGTGACAGGAAGACGGTCTAGGCGCTCGTTTCGAGATAGCGTGTTTCTTTTGAGATCGGGCATGCTTTGGGATTGTAAGTCCAATTTCCCCAGTGCACTGCGTTTTTATGCAGTGGGCTGGAAAGCCCTTAGTCGCAGGGAGTTACTTACAACAAAAACCGAGCTAAAGGCCATCGCAATACCCGCAAACAGGGGGTTAAGTAGCCCGACTGCCGCGACTGGAATGAGTATGACATTGTAGGCGAATGCCCAGAATAGGTTGCCCTTGATGATGCGCAGAGTACGGCGCGAAAGTCGGATGGCGTCGGCAGCAGAGCGTAGATCATCGTTCATCAGCGTTATGTCGGAAGCCTCGATGGCCACGTCGGTACCTGCGCCCATGGCCAGGCCCAAATCTGCTTGGGCGAGTGCGGCGGCGTCATTCACGCCGTCACCCACCATGGCAACGTTGCAGCCCGAGCTTTGGAGCTGCTTGACGACGTCCACCTTTTCCTCCGGAAGCACGCCCGCAGTGACGTTTTCTGGGTCGATGCCCACGGCCTGCGCCACGGCCTGCGCGGCGCTTTCGTTGTCGCCGGTCAGCAGGTGTGGGACAAGCCCCAGCTCCTTCAGCTGGGCCACGGCCGCAGCGGAGGATTCCTTGACGGTGTCGCGGACATCGATGATGCCGATGAGGGCGTCGGCAGCGTAGACGGCAACCGGGGTTCCGCCCTCTGCTTCGGCAGCGCGGAATGCCTCGCTAAGGCTGCCCAGCTCGCCCTCGACGCGTCCGACACGGATGCGCTGCCCCTCGACCGTGCCCTCGACGCCACGGCCTGCCACGGAGGCAAAGTCGGAGGCGGGCGTTACGTCGCTAGCAGCATGCACGATGGCCTTGGCGATGGGGTGCTCGGATCCCGCTTCTACCGCCGCGGCGAGCTTGAGAACCTGAGTGGCGTCCTGGTCACTGGTTTGTGCGGCGTGCACGCCAGCAACCGACATCTTGCCTTCGGTGATGGTGCCGGTCTTGTCCATGACGATGGTGTCCACCTGCTTGGTGGATTCCAGGATCTCCGGGCCCTTGATGAGCAAGCCCAGCTGAGCGCCGCGGCCGGTGCCCACCAGGATCGCAGTAGGCGTGGCCAAACCCATTGCGCACGGGCAAGCAATGATCAGCACGGCGACAGCAGCGACGAAGGCCGGGGCGGTGGCGGCGGCGCCACCGATGATGAGGTGTGCGATGAGCGTGAGTACGGAGATCGCGATGACGATGGGGACGAAGACCTGCGCGATCTTGTCCACGAGGCGCTGCACGGGGGCCTTTGACGCCTGTGCCTCGGTGACTAGCTTGGCCATCTGAGCCAAGGTGGTGTCCGCACCTACCTTGGTGGCGCGGACCTCCAGGCGGCCGGAGGAATTGATGGTGGCGCCGGTGACATGGTCGCCTTCCTTGACCTCAACCGGCACGGATTCTCCGGTGAGCATCGATTCATCCACAGCCGAGGCGCCGGCATTGACGACGCCGTCCGTGGCAATCTTTTCACCTGGGCGGACGACAAACACGTCGCCTACCTTGAGGTCCTTGATGGGCACGCGCTTCTCTGCGCCGTCGACAAGCAGCGTAGCGTCCTTGGCTCCCATCCCCAGAAGTGTGCGCAGCGCCTCCGAAGACTGGCCCTTTGCCTTGACCTCAAACCAGCGGCCGAGCAGCAAGAACGTGATGACCATGCCTACCGACTCCAGGTAGATGTGGTCCATCTCAGCATTGTTGGAGACGAGCTCCATGTGCATCTTCATGCCCGGATGGCCGGCGTGGCCGAAGAACATGGCGTAGAGCGACCAGAAGTAGGCCGCGGTGGTGCCCATGGTGATGAGCGTGTCCATGGTAAACGAGCCGTGCTTGAGGTTCGCCCAGGTGGCCTCGTGGAAGGGGGCGCCGCCGAAGATGTAGACGATGGTGGCCAAAATAGCTGCAGCCCACTGCCAGTTGGTGAACTGGAGGGCCGGCAGCATGGAGACCACCATGATCGGCGTGGAAATCGCGGCAGAGACAATCGTGCGGCGCAGCAGGTCCTTGGCCTCCTGCGCGCGGGCCTCGTCCACCGGATTGGCAGTCTCTTCGGAATCCGCCTTTTGCTCTTCGGTCAGTGCGAAGGCGTCGTAGCCTGCGCCCCGCACGACCTCGATGAGGGAGTCAGGGGTGGAAGTGGAAGGGTCGTATTCAATTGAGGCGGATTCCGTGGCAAAGTTCACGGTGGCCTCAACTCCATCGACCTTGTTGAGCTTGCGTTCGACGCGGGACGAGCACGAGGTGCACGTCATGCCGGAAACACCGAGATCGAGGTGGACGAGGTTAGTCATGGGAAGTGATCGCTTCTTTACGCGAGTTGAGGTTTCGGATGGTTGTGGCGCTTATGCCTTGAGGGTGTAACCAGCCTCTTTAACGGCGGCGGCAACCTGCTCGTCGCTGAAGCCTTCGCCCTCAACGGTGACTGCGCCGGTGGTGTGGTCAGCGGTGACCTCGTGGACGCCGGTGATCTCGCCGACCTCTTCCTTGACGGACATCTCGCAGTGTCCGCAGGTCATGCCCTCGACGGTGTAGTTCTTGACTGCCATGATTCGTTCCTTTCTTTGGGTGCACCCCGAGCCTATACCCCCCTGGGGTATCGCGCAATGAATTGGCGAGGAATAACGCAGGCTCATGTACCGTTGATAGGAAAGACCCCGAAAAAGAGGAGTGATTTATATGGCAACGATCGACGTAACCGAAGAGACTTTTGAGCAGACCGTTAGCGGTGAGGGCATTACCCTCGTAGACGCTTGGGCCGACTGGTGCGGACCTTGTAAGCGTTTTGCCCCTGTTTATGAAAAGGCCTCTGAGCAGCATACGGATGCAACGTTTGCCAAGCTCGACACCGAAGCTAACCAGGGCCTGGCTGCTGCACTGCAGATCCAGTCCATCCCAACTCTGATGATTTTCCGCGACGGAATCATGGTCTTCCGTGAAGCTGGTGCACTACCGCCGGCAGCACTTGAGGATCTTATTACTCAGGTAAAGGGGCTCGACATGGATGATGTTCGCCGCCAGGTTGAGGAGCAGAACGCTCAGACCAACGGCTAAAGATTTTTCTTTCGCCCCCCGGCGCTTTCTAGTGACTCCCGCTAAACTCGCTAGAAAGCGTCTTTTTTATGGGACCACGTTACTTAAGCGAACAAGGAGTTAGTTCAATGGCGAATCCATTCAGTAAGGGCTGGAAGTACGTAATGTCCTCTTTCGACCAGAAGATCGACGAGAACGCGGATCCTAAGGTCCAAATTCAGCAGGCCGTGGAGGGCGCCAAGGAACAGCACCGCCAAATCTCCGAGCATGCTGCGGAGATTATTGGACGCAAGAACCAGCTCGAGCTACAGATTAACCGTCTCCTGAAGTCCCAAGAGGATTACCAAAACCAAACTCGCCGTGCCCTTGAGCTAGCGGATAAGGCGGAGGACCCGCAGGCCGCTTCTGAGTACAACCAAGCCGCTGAGGTCGTGGCCTCCCAACTTGTTGCTGTGGAGCAGGAGCTTGCAGATCTCAAGACCCAGCACGCGGCTGCTTCGCAGGCGGCTGAGCAGGCAAAGGTTCAGCAGCAGCAGTCCGAGGCTCGCCTCAAGGAGCAGTTGGCACAGGTCGATGAGCTGCTGGCACAGGCCGATCAGGCTGCGATGCAAGAGCAGAACGCCAAGGTTATGGACTCGATGAACGAGCTCAGGCCGGATGGCTCCACACCGACCCTCGATTCGGTGCGCGCCAAGATTGAAAAGCGCTACACCGACGCTCTCGGCGCGCAAGAGCTACATCAGGTCTCGGGCGGCGACCGCATCCAGGAAATCACTGCCGCTGGTAACGACTTGAAGGCCGCGTCCCGCCTGGACGAGATCCGTGCGGAGATGGCAAAGCAGAAGGAGCTCGGCTCCGGCGAGCAGAAGTAAGCTGCAGTAAAGCTAAGCTGCGCTAGTCAAAAGAAATAAGGAGGCAAGCCCCCCATGAGGGCCGGCCTCCTTTTGTCTGCCGCTTTGAGACTCGCTGCGCTCTTGTGGACTCTTGTGGCTCTAGCTTTCGTTGCGGTGAACGGTGATGAGGACACCGCGGATGCCGGAGTGGAAGCCGTCGCGCAGGTTGACGCGCTGGGATTCGGTCAGCGTGTACTCGTGCAGAGTCTCACAGGCGAATTGCAGCAGCGGACGGTCGATCTCAGGCGGAAGTCCACCGCCAGAGAGCAGGTGGGCCTGGTCGCGCTGTTCCGCGCTAGCCGCGTTCTCGAACCACCAGGACGCGTACTGCTGGCCGACGTCGAAAGGTGACTGGAACCCTGCAGAAGTCCAGACTTCCTCAGGAAGTGGCACGTACTTTGAGCGCAGCTTGCGACGAGGCGCCATCATCGACGGCTTTGGCGCGGCCGGCTTTGGGGAGCCAGACTCGGCTGCAGCGTCGGATGCACCTGACGAAGGCTTCTCGGGGGTCGACGTGCCGTTAGAGCCCTGCGTGTCACCTGCGGAAACGGGGGTGGGAGTCTTGGCGATCTCGGCTGAGCCGTTTTCAGTGGAATCGGCCCCGCCATCCTTGGATGCCTGCGGAGCGGTGCCTGCTGCAAGGTCGGCGGGAGATGGGGAGGAAGAGCCCGGTGATGCGGCTGGCTTCGGCTTTGGTGCGGAGGCGAATGCTGCCTCCGCTTCGGAGGGCTCGCCGCATTCGTCTTCGTCGTGCTCGGGCAGTTCTGGCAGCTCATCGTGGCCGTTGTGCGGTTCCCGAATGGTCGGCGGCAGTGGGCCTTCCAGAACCTGCAGCTCCATTGCGTCGGCAAAATCTTCGCGCGGATCGAGAATGGTCGTGGTGTCGCAAGCGTGGCGCAGTGCGGAGGACATGGAGTCCCAGCCAAAGCCATAGAGGTGCACGCGCACGCCCGCGTTTACGGCTTCTTGTACGCCCGGGATCATGTCGGCGTCACCAGAAACCAAAACAAAGTCGGTGACTTGCTGCTTCATTGCAGCGAGAATCATGTCGGCAACGAGGCGGGTATCGACTGCCTTTTGGGTGCGGCGCTCGCCCCACTCGATGAGCTGGCCGGTGCGAAGCTGTACGCCATCACAGGTGCGCAGTGCGCGCTGGTAGCGGTGTGGGCCAGTGTCTGGGATTCCGTCGTACCAGTACTGGCGGTGGATGCGGTTTCCGAGCTGGTTCTCCACCATGGAACCGAGATTATTCACGACCTCTGGGAGGTCTATTTCTAGTTGCGCGCGAGCTCCGGTTTCCCATGAGTTATAAAAGCTCGCAAGCAGGTAAGACGTGTCAACGAAGACAAGTGTTCGTTCAAGCATGGCTCCTAAGTTCCGTTTCTAATAGTTCTAACTAAAGTTGCTTTGGTTTCCAGTGTGCCCCATTAGTCACTAAACGTCGATGTCTTGGGGGAAAGTGGCAGGTCAGGCGGCCTAGAAAAGTTTTGCTCTTGCGTGAATCTAAAATCTGAGGTACTTGTTTGGTTAGTTAGTTGAGTAACTAACTCATCGAGTAAGCGAGGAGGTGCAGGCGTACATGGATAACTCAACGCAGCCGTTATTCAGACAGATCGCCGCGCTAATTGAGGACTCCATCGTGGAAGGTGGCCTGGAAGAAGGAGCGCAGGCGCCTTCGACGAATGAGCTAGCCGCCTTCCACAACATCAACCCCGCCACGGCGCGAAAGGGGATCACTTTGTTGACCGAACTCGGAATTCTAGAAAAACGCCGCGGCATCGGCATGTTCGTGGCGGCCGGCGCTACCGAAAGAATCCGCCAGCGGCGCCGCAATGACTTCGCCGCCGAATACGTCGCCCCCCTCGTCGATGAGGCCGTCCGCCTTGGGTATACGCGCGAGCAATTACAAGAACTCGTCCACCGTGTCGCAGAAAGCAGAGGACTCTACTCATGACCGCACACACCGCGAACACCGCGAATACCGCAAACGCTGTAATTACTGCAAACACCCAACGTATCCCGGAGTGGTCGAAATGATTAAAGCCGAAAACCTAGCTATGCAAAATGCTCCGGCGCTGTCTTTCGCGCTCGAAGATAACCTGACCCACGGCCTGGTGGGTCCCAATGGAGTGGGCAAGACGACGCTGCTGCGCATGATCGCAGGCCAGCTCAAGTCGGAGGGGTTGAAAGTCTTTGGGGAGCGTCCCTTTGACAACCAGAAGATCATGGATCGCATCATCCTGATGGGCATTGATAACCCGCTTTTCGATGGCTGGAACGTAGACAAGCTCTTCCGCATTGGCAAGGCGCGGTGGAAGACCTGGAACCAGGAGCGGGCTGAAGAGCTTGCCGCGCAATTTGCGCTCCCGAAGAAGAACTACTCCGGCTTGTCCCGCGGCCAGAAGTCCGCGATGGGTTTTATCTTCGCCGTAGCTTCCGGCTGCGAGTTGATGCTGCTGGATGAGCCCTACCTGGGCCTCGACGTCGATAAGCGTCAGCGCTTTCTTGAGGTCCTCCGGGAGGAACAGGGCAAACGCACGATTGTGGTGTCCACCCATCATCTCGATGAGATTGAGGGCTACCTCGACACGGTGCTTTTGCTTGGCGAAGCCCCCTTGTCTGGCCCCATTGAAAGCCTCGTCGACTGCATCGTGGCGGTGACGGGCCCTGCGGAACAAGTAGATAGGGCGTTGGGGCGCCTACAGTTGCCGGTATTGGCCCGCCATTCCTCGGTCCACGCAGAGCGTGTGCTTATCGACGCCCGCCCCAACTTCGCCGAGTGCGTCTTCGATCAGGCGGCAGAATTCGGGCTACGCGCGCAGGAAGTCACCCTGGAAGAGGCGGTGCTGGCGCTAGGGGGTACCCAGTGAAGCTTTTCTTCAACACGCTGAATTGGGGAAACTTGCTGCTGTCGATTTTCTTGCTTTGTGGAGTCTTCCTGGCGGGACGCGCCGGTAATGCGGTTATTGCGAGTTTCGTGCTCGTCGCTCTGTGGGCCGGTATTTTTGCTGCCGCCCCACACGAAAACAAAGCGCAGCCATTAGGGCTTAACACGGCCACTAAAACTCGATACGGTCGCATCGCAGCGCTTTTGCCAGCTGTGATCGCTGGCATTTTGGCCATCTATCTGCGTTGGTGGATTGCTCTCGCTATCACGGTGCTAATCCTCGCGTGGAAGCTGATCTGTTGGAAGGCCGAAGCCAAAACCATGACGGTCGAAGACCTTCTAACGGATACGCCAGGCAACGATAGCTTTGGGCGCTTCCCAGTAAGCCTTGAAGGTCAGTTGGTCTACCGCCCGTTGGTTCGCGGTTGGCTTATCGGCTGGGTGGTTCTGTGTATCGCAGCGGTGGCGAACGCCTTCATCAGCAACATATGGCCTGAGAACGGACCGAATATCGGAAACATGCTGATGACAATGGCCATCTTGGCCATGACGACGACCTGTGTGCAACACCTTGATTCTTTGGCCAACTTCGTCACGCTTGGCGGCAGCCAAAGTACATGGGCGCGACATGTCATCATCGCAAGCTTGGTCAGTCCGGCGGCGTGCCTCCTTGGCGTTGGGCTTAGCTGGCTGATTGTGGGTGAGCCTATTTGGTTCATTGCAGCATTCGGCTTCCTGGTGCCCGCACTCGTTGTCTCAGTTGAATTGTGTTCGTGGAAGACCGTCTACATGCCGGTGCTGATTGCCGCTGCAACGGTAGCCATCTTCGTGTTGCGAATGAAGGAGATGCTCGACGGGTTGCCGATGATGCTCGCGGCGGCCGTTACGTACGTGCTGTGGGCGGTGCTGCTGCCCGTTAACGTGCGACGAGTGAATCCATACGCTTCAGGACTGAAAAAGTGGTTAGGAATAAAGAGCTAAAAAGCGCAATCACCAGCGGATTTGTGAAGTTTCAAAGTGGTGTGTAACTTTATGTGAGTCAGCGCGACCG